>CAWWAN010000046.1:0-11386 GCA_963934925.1 uncultured bacterium
CGTGTATTCGCCAAGCGATAAACCAGCTGTTTGAACGGGAGCAATAGCCTGTTGTGCTTGCTGCTCGAAAGCAGCTAGCGCAGCTAGCGAGCAAACATAAATGGCTGGCTGAGCGATGTCTGTTGAAATTAGCTTGTCTTCTGGGCCATCGAAACAAATACTTGAAAGGCTGTAGCCAAGCACTTCGTCCGCTTCAGAAAAAACATCTTTAGCCGCAGATGAATGTTCGACAAAATCGCGACCCATGCCAACAAATTGCGCGCCCTGACCCGGGAAAATTAAGGAGTAGTTCATCAAGGATTACCAGCGAATGCGGGCGCCAGCCCAAGTCAGGCCAGAACCGAATGCAGCAAGCACGACAAGCTTGCCTTTTTCAAGGCGTCCCTGGTTGCGAGCTTCGGTTAAAGCAATCGGCACCGAGGCGGCTGATGTGTTTCCGTAGTAATCGATATTGATGAACATCTTTTCTTCGGCAATCTCAAGCATATCCATTGTTTTTTCTAGGATGCGACGATTCACCTGGTGCGGCACGATCAAACCCAAATCGTTTGGATCTTGACCCTCCATGCCCCACTTCATTAAGCTGATCATTTGCGACACTGCAAAGCGATAAACCTGACGGCCTTCAAGGCGAATTAAGTGCGTACCCTCTGCCAAGATCTCTGGTGTGATTGGCTCAGCGGCTCCACCGCGGGGACGTGTGATAAATTGTGCGCCGCCGCCATCTGCCCCAAGCGTTAAATCTTCAATCAATCCTTGCTTGCAAACAGAGTGTGGTTGTAGAACCGCGGCGCCCGCACCATCAGAAAAAATAATGACGGAGTTGCGGTCGTAGATATCGGCGATACGCGACAGAGCTTCGCCGCCGATAACCAGAATGTTCTTATAAGTACCTGTCTTGATAAATTGACTGCCTATCGACAAGCCGTAAATAAAACCCGAGCAGGCCGCTTGCACATCGAAAGCACCTGCATCTTTACAGCCCAGGTTTTCGTGCACAATACAAGCAGTAGCAGGGACGCCTTGATGGTCGCCAGAAACAGTACACACTATGACGAGGTCAATGTCTTCGGCGGCGACGCCGGAATCATCTAGCGCCTTTTGCCCTGCCTCCGTGAATAGATCAGATGGCTTGCGATGATCTTCGAGCCAACGACGCTCTTTAATACCCGTGCGCTGCACAATCCACGCGTCGGAAGTTTCGACGAATCGCGTGAAGTAGTTGTTGTCTACTCTGCGCTCTGGAATAGCGTAGCCTAAGCCAGCTATTCCGACATCGGTGTTAGTATTAGTCATGGAGTTAGCTATTCTGCGTGTGCGCCTGTAGAGATTCAACAATATGTTGGTTAACACCTGCTTTAATCTCGGCTCGCACAATCTCGAGAGCTGGCAGTACCGCCGATGCTTTAGAACGTCCGTGCCCAATAAGCACCACCCCATTAACACCTAGCAAGTTAGCACCACCCGCCTCGGAAAAGTCAGATACGCCCAATAGTTGGCGAACCACATCTTTCATTTGTTGATCGTGTCCTCGCTCGTGGCCGACTTGAATGACACGCTCGCCAAAGCCTTCAACAACTTTTAAAACCATGTTGCCGACAAAGCCATCTGTAACAAGCACATCAGCGACGCCATTGAACAACTGGTTGCCTTCGACGTTACCGATGAAGTTAAGCCCCGAATCTTCTAAGCGTTTATGGACTTCTTGCAACAAAGGAGAGCCCTTCGATGCTTCACCACCGATATTCAGCAAACCAATAGTTGGATTACTATGCTGATGCATGTCACGCGAGAATGCCGCGCCCATAAGAGCATAATGGAATAAGTGCTCGGGCTTCGGGTTTGGGTTCGCGCCTGCGTCGAGTAACACGAACTTGCCATTTGCGCCAACCAGCGTTACCGCAATACCTGGCCGGCGCACGCCAGGCAGTAAGCCAAGCCCTATGGTCGAAGCAGCAACAGCTGCACCCGTGTTGCCGAAAGCAACAATGCCACCAGCCCGTCCATCGCGGCAAGCCGCAACTGCTTTAAGGATGGAAGCGTCTGGTTTGCTACGCATGCCCTCGATTGGCTTCTCGTGGCCGCCGATAACATCGGTTGTGTGAAGTATCTCGGGGACATCACTTACACCAAGCTCGGCAAACTGTGCGGCGATAATATCTTCTGGTCCTACAAGCAACAACTCGTCGGCAGTGAAATCACCACTGAGCAAAGCCTGTGCTATACCTGCAACAAGCTCATGTGGCGCATGATCACCACCGAGCATATCCACTGCTATACGCATGCGGTTTAAAACTCGTCTTTAACGACTACTTCGCGGCCAGCATAATGGCCACAGTTGTCGCATACGGTGTGCGGACGCCCCACGGCATCGCATCTTGCACATGCCCGCAAAGGTATGTTTGGTGCTTGTACTGCTGCACGGCCCTTGCGAGCGCGTGATTTTGAGTGTCTTCTCTTTGGAACTGCCATTTTTCTATGTACCCATTGGGTATTGAGTCGCGCATTTTCGCAGATTTGCCATCATTGGTCAAGATGTGATTGCCGCAAAAAGGTTTTCAACCTTATCTGGCAGATTAGAGCCATCTGAGCCTTTACCTTGAGCGAAATCAGGGCGTCCGCCGCCACCGCCACGGATGAGTTTGCCGAACTGCTTGGCCAAATCGCCCGCCTTGTGGGCACTGCCCTTTTGCACAAGGAAACAAAACGGTACGTCATTCGCATTACCGCCCGTGAGCAACAGCACTTCCTGGTCACACTTACCCTTAAGCGAATCAGCTATTATTCGCAATTCATCGGCTTCAAGATTACTGAAATGTTTGCTCGCAAAAGCACCGATTTCGAAGTCGAGGCTAGCAAGGACTTCATCAGCCGCTGGCACGGCGACCGCCTTGGTCGCCTTGGCTTGCTTAAGGTCTTCTTTAAGTCCCGAAATCTTCTCGATTAGATTGACTGCTGGAGTTTTAAGCTCGGCTTCTAGCTCTGCTAAAATCTTGCGTTCACTATTCATTACATCTAGCGCAAGGTAAGAAGCGACAGCTTCAATACGCCGTACACCCGATGCGAGTGCGCGGTCAGATAAAATGCGGAACATACCGATCGAGCCAGTATTTTCTACGTGGCAACCACCACACAATTCATTTGAGAAACCAGGCACTGAGACAACGCGTACTTCGTCGCCATACTTTTCACCGAACAACGCCGTAACGCCTGAAGCCTTAGCTTCGTCAAGTGAAGAAAGATGAATGTCTAAATCGGTAGCATTGAAAATCTCTGAAGTCACGGATTCTTCTATTTGTGCCACAACTTCGCGACCCAAAGATTGTGGATGCGTGTAATCAAAGCGCAAACCTTTGGGGCTTACTTTCGAGCCCGCTTGATTGACATGCGCGCCTATAATTTCTTTCATCGCAGCATGCAACAAGTGTGTCGCCGTATGATGAGATTGTGTCAGCTGACGATTCTCTATATCGATAGCTGCTGTGACTGTCGCGCCAACACTGAAGTTCGCAATAGCGACACCCGTGTGCAAGTAGAAGCCGTCGTTTTGCACGGTTTGTTCGACTACAAAGACTTCCTTGCCGTCTATGCACAGCACGCCATTATCGCCTACTTGGCCGCCGCCTTCAGCATAGAAGGGTGTGGTGTCGAGAAGAACAGCACATTTATCGCCTTTGCTGACGTCCTGGATCAAACCACTTTCGAGGCTGAAAGCGAGGACATTACTCTCGAAGCTGAAGCAATCGTAGCCCACGAATTCAGTTGTGTTAACGCCAGCTTCTTTGAGTTGGCTACCCAGTGACTGACTAAACACGTCACCTGAGATATCACTGCCTTCGCGTGCACGTTGCTTTTGCGCTTGCATGGCAGCATCGAAGGCATCTTCGTCTACCGATAAGCCAGCGTCTCGTACAACGACTACCGTGGTGTCAAGTGGGAAACCGAACGTATCATGCAACTCGAAAGCAATCTCGCCAGGAAACATCGTCGCATTTTGCTCTTTAAGCGCTTCAATTTCAATAGCAAGGCGCTCGATGCCGGTGTTGTACACTTCGCGGAAACGAGCTTCTTCGCCGTCACACATTGCGACGATAGTATCTTGGTGACTAATCAACTCGTCATAGTGCTGCCCCATGGTGCTCTGGAAACAAGGCAATAGCGCAGATAAGAAGTTTTGCTCAATACCCATTTCAATACCGTCGCGAACAGCGCGACGTAATATCTTGCGCACCACATAACCACGGCCGTCGCGTGCCGGCACAGCACCATCGGCAATACAGAAAAACACCGCGCGTGCGTGATCGGAGATACGCCGCATGCGCACGCCATCCTCAGAATTAGTTACGTATTCGCGGCCGGTCAACTTTTGCAATACCTCGAGGCATGGCATGAACAGGTCTGTCTCGAAGTTGTTGACGGCATTTTGGGCGACGGCGGCCAAGCGCTCGAGTCCCAAACCAACGTCGATGTTTTTGTTCGGTAGCGGGTCAAGTACCCCGCCATCTTTACGATCGAATTGTGTAAACACGCAATTACCGACCTCAACAAAACGGTCTGGCAATTCATCTAAGCCCTCGTTGCTTGGGAAAGGCTCATTAGGTTCGCTGTCCCAATAGATTTCGGAGCATGGTCCGCAAACTCCGTTTGGACCTTTGGATGGAGCCGAAGATGGCCAGAAGTTTTCCTTTTCGCCCAGGCGGTAAATTCGTTCGGCGTCAAGACCGACAACGTCATGCCACAGCTTAAAAGCCTCGTCGTCGTCTTCAAAGATAGTCACGACAAAGCGCTTTGAATCCCAACCTAGCACTTCCGTGAAGAACTCCCATTCCCATGGAATGGTTTCTTCTTTAAAGTAGTCTCCGAAGGAGAAGTTACCCAACATCTCAAAGAAGGTGTGGTGACGCGGAGTGGCACCTACATTTTCAAGGTCAGGAACCCGAATGCATTTTTGCGAAGTAGTTACGCGCTGCATATCGCGGCCCTTGCCGAGAAACTCGTCTTTAAATTGATTCATCCCCGCACCTGTAAACAACAAGGTCGGGTCATTGGAAGGAATTAAGGAGTCTGAATCTAAACGAAGATGTCCCTTGGCTTCGAAGAAACCAAGGAACGCCTCGCGGATTTCAGCAACCGTCGTGGGTTTGCTCATACCGGTAAGGACTAGGGAGTTTTATTTTGAGGCTGTCGCGACTTTTGTCGCCTCAGGTTTTTCAGCTGGCTTTTTGGATGAGGCCTCTGAAGACTTGGGACTCTCTACTTTACTAGGATTTAGCTCGTTGCGTATAAGAGAATCAAGCTCGCTTGATAATTCTGGGTTTTCGTTAAGGATGGTACGCACCGATTCACGGCCCTGCCCCAAGCGAATCGGCTCTTTACCGGGTGCTTGATAACTAAACCAGGCGCCTGCTTTGATCACGAAACCATACTGTAAGCCTAAATCAATCAAATCGCCAGAGGTTGAGATGCCCTCGGTGTAGAGGATGTCGAACTCGGCGCGACGGAATGGCGGTGCCACCTTGTTTTTGACCACTGTGGCCTTGGTACGGTTTCCGATAATCACATCGCCGTTTTTGATTGCGCCAATGCGGCGGATATCGATACGTACTGAGCTATAGAACTTGAGTGCACGGCCACCAGGAGTCGTTTCTGGGTTGCCGAACATTACACCAATTTTCTCGCGGAGTTGGTTAATGAAGATAACCACCGCATCGGTTTTTCCGATCACTGTCGTAAGACGACGCAAAGCTTGTGACATCATTCGCGCTTGAACGCCAACGAACACATCGCCAATTTCACCTTTCATTTCTACCTGCGGAACTAAAGCTGCAACGGAATCGATAACAACGACATCTACAGCGTTTGACTTGACAAACTTCTCGCAGATATCCAGGCCCTCTTCGCCTGTTGATGGCTGAGACAACATGAACTTGTCGCCGTCGAGCTGCACGCCAAGCTTTTGAGCATATTCGGGGTCGAACGCGTGCTCGGCATCGATGAATAGGCAGAAACCACCCTTCTTTTGTGCTTCGGCAACCACAGACATTGCCAAAGTGGACTTGCCTGAAGACTCTGGACCATAAAGCTCTACGACGCGACCGCGCGGTAGACCTTTTCCGCCACAGGCGGCGTCGAGACCCAAGCTACCCGTAAGGACGCCTGAGATTGGCGCTTTGGCGGTAACAGATAAATCCATTACTGCTTCGGTGCCGTGTTCTTTGTGTACTGCAGCTACCGCTTCGGCCACTGCCTTTCGCTTCGCTGTAGAAGTGCTTGTTTTTTTAGTTGATTTTTTTACCACGTTATTGTTTGTGAGTTGTGTAGCCATGAGTGTAAGGCTTTTGTTAGGTATTTCAAGAGAGAAATCATTATTTTCTCTGTAGACGCCAAAAAAGCCCTAGGGACACGAAAATTCTGGGGAAAAACTTAAGAAATCGCCTAATTCAGCAAACCTCGCGTCAATTTCCGAGCGAGTGACCTGCTCTAAAGCCCTAACAGAGAAGTCTTGAACGGTGAATGAAGCACAAACCGTGCCATATGCCATAGCCCGATGGATGGACTTGGGAGTCAGCGAGCCTTCAGCGGCCAAGGCGCCCATCATGCCACCAGCAAAAGAATCGCCTGCACCGGTGGGATCTACGACACTATCAACGGGGTAAGCCAACAGGCCAAACCGCTCATCGGGAGTAAATAGGAAGGCGCCATGTTCGCCCTTCTTAATAATCACATACTTAGGACCCATCTCCTGCAAGGCAGCTCCGGCACGAATCAAATTCTGCTCGCCGGTAAGCATGCGCGCTTCGCCGTCATTCAGAACAAGGCCATCGATTTTCGAGAGCAAGGCATCAAGCTGTGGACGCGCAATGTCAATCCATAGATTCATCGTGTCGGCGAATACCGTTGAATTAGGGAACTGCTCTAAAATTTCAAGCTGAGTTTCTGGCGCCATATTTGCCAAGAACAAAAACTTGCTGTCGGTATATGATTCTGGAACGAAGGGTTTCTCAGTCAATACATTCAAATCAGTGACTAAGGTTTCAGCTTCGTTCATGTCGCCGCTATAACTACCCGCCCAATGAAATGTTTTTTTATCGTCAAATACTTGTAGCCCAGCGAAGTCTGTGTCGCGTTGGCGCAAGACGTCCCATGCTTGATCGGGGAAGTCATTGCCGACGTTGGCAGCCAAGCGCACTTTAGTAAACAGCGAAGCTGCTAATGAGAAGTAAACGGCTGAGCCACCTACCACTCCTTCGACTGAGCCAGAGGGCGTCGTAATGTCATCACGACCGATAGATCCGAAAACGGTTAAGCTCATTTAATTATTGGTGCGGCGGTCGGAAGAAGTAACCCAGAATAGTCCGCCGATTAGTCCGAATCCGATTTGAGTGATTAAGCGGAACAGCACAGATGCCGCAACTCCGATGGCGAGAGTCTCGCCAAAACGTTCAAAGAACCAGCCGTATAGCTGTTCACCAACTCCCCACCCTGCCGGGGCGATGGGCACAGCTGAGGCCGTCTGAACTAAAGGGAAGATAATGGCTTGGTCACGCAAGCCGAGAGTTGAACCAATTGCTGTCGCAAGGAAGTAAAAAGCGCTGATGCCGGCCAACTGCAAAGGCACTGAAACCAACAAGGCTTTAATCACCGCGGGATACTGTTTACGGTACAAAGAAAGCGCGTCGTGTATTTTTCCAATAAGAGACTGAAGGGGTAACTTGCTAACTAGTGTTCTTATACGCAACAGACTGCGTGCTCGCGCAGACATGTAAAGCAGAACGAAAAACACAAAGCCAATGACAAACAGCACCACGAATTTACGCATGAGGTACAGTCCCGGGATTAATTTAAACTGCTCTGGCGCTGAGGACTCAAAAGACAACAATACCAAAGAAGCTATGGTCAGCAAAGCAAACAACCCGATAACCCTATCGACAATCACCGAAAGTACGGCTCGCCACCGATTCTCACTCATGTTCTTCGTCACTAAATAAGCGCGCATTAAATCGCCGCCTGTCGAACCAAACATTAAGTTGTTAAAGAAGAAGCCGATGAAAACAAGCCTCAAGCTTCGTCCATGCGAGATAGTGACGCCGGCGGCATTCGCCAGCCAGTTCCAGCGCACTGCCGCGAGTAGGCACAGAACTGTCCAGCAGGCGACTCCGGCAAGTAGTTTGGCGCGATCGGCACCTTGAATAATGCCCACAATCTCGGCGAAGTCTACTTGCTGCAATATGAAATAGATTAATCCGCCAGCAATGCCGCATTTAATGAGAGTAGAAACAGCTTGTTTCATTTTCAGCCCGTGTATCCGTTTAAGAGATCAAGGGTGCTTTGCGCGCTAGCCGCCACAGTGGTATCTGCATCGGCTACCGCAGCGGTGATACCGACCACCGCCAGTCTTAAGGCCAGACTACAAATAGTCGCATGACGTTTTTCATCTACGGGAATGACATGTATTTTTCTGCCGAGCGCCGCCATGATTCTTAAAGAAGTGTAAACACCCGGAGTCGCTGAATTTAAAATTGCGGCGGCGGCGGCTTCTAGCTCGGTCGCGTTAGCCGCATCAGCGAGCAACTCAATCGCGGGCTCGATATCTAAAGGATTAATTGTCTCGGAGAAACTTGCATCGCAGCGTGCTAGCCATCCACCAGCGAGGTTGCCCAGTATGGCTAAGGACTGGCGTCTCGCAACAGGGTTTTCGTCGTGGACTAGCATTAACATCATCCATGAACTTAATTCGAAGGCAAAGCTGAAGTCCTCGGCAGAAATGGCCCCGAGGCTGCTAAGGATGGCTTCTTCGAGTTGACGGTGATCCGTGATTTGGAAGCTATCTTCTACGGCACTGTTAGAAACGGGTTGCCAAGTAGCGGGATCGTGTATTGCAGACAGATCGCGAATATTGCCCGCTGGGTTAACCTGACATGATGCGAATAGCGATGTCAAGACAATGACAAGCAGTGGCAGAAGGCGGGGGAACGAAGGCATCAATATTATCCTAAGATAATCGAGGCCGGTCTTCTATGCCGCAGTAACAAAAATGGTGGAGGCGGCGGGAATCGAACCCGCGTCCTAAGAGGCCTAAGCAAGAGCATCTACGTGTGTATTCGGCTGTTAAATCTCAATGGCGCAATGCACAGCTGACAAAGCTTTACGACATCCAGCCCATTAAATTTCGCTTCCTTTCCCTGGGCCAGGGTCTGGTCGCTAGCTCGTCATCAAGCACCAAGAGAATCGACAAGCGGGATTCTTCAAGGTGACACAGCACTAGGCTGCGAGTTGGTAGTTATTATCGGCAGTTAAAGCCTTGAAATGATTTTTACGAGGACCTCATTTCAACCTCGACACGCAACCCAGACTAATGACGTTCCAGTCGAAACCGATCGCCCCCATCTTTGTTGGATTTAAGTGTACCACAAAAATAAAACAAATGAAAGACGTCTGTCTAAAATGGTGCATGCTCAACGCCCGTGATGCCCTGCTAACCGGATTTTTTCTTTGTTTTGCCTGTTTGCTGCCGGCTTGCACTGCTCCTATATCTTTTCTTGAGAACCCTAGTCGGGGCCAGATTGAACATCTCGAGTATGCTTTTCCCGAAGCAGGTCGCGACTCAGGCTATGCGCTTTACGTCCCAACCGGTTATGACGAACGAACCCCCTTGCCGCTGCTGGTTGCTCTGCACGGGCTACGTAGCAATAGTTATCAGATCATCCGCTATCCTGGCTTAGTGGAGCAGGCCGAGGCTAAGGGCTATTTACTGGTTGCGCCAATGGGCTACAACAAACGCGGGTGGTACGGCATGTTTGGCCAGGAAAGGGCCGACGACACTCCAACTAATCTAGGCGAGTTAAGCGAGCGAGATGTCATAAATGTTATTGCAAAGGTGCGCAAAGAATTCAACGTTGACCGACAACGCATTTTTCTTTATGGACATTCGATGGGAGGTGGAGGAAGTTTTCACCTCCTAGGCAAATACCCGAAGCAGTTCGCGGCTATTGCAACTGTTGCGCCGGCCTATTACAGCAGAACGCGTAGCGAACATTTAGAACATGTTGCTGCGGGCATCTTTATTGTGCAAGGCGACAAGGACCCCCTAGTTGACGTTGACTACACCCGCTCTCTTGTTGCGGCCTTAAAGGAAGACCAGCACCAGGTTGAATATATCGAAGTTAAGGGAGGCGGACATCTTGTCCCGGCGTGGAGTTACTGGGACGAGATCTTTGGATTCTTCAGTAAGCACAAACGCGACCTCCCCGCGCCCCCGCTGAGATACAAGTCTGATTAGAGGGCGTCAACAAGCTTTAGCCACTTGCGCATTAGACCCGATAAAGGCACGCTAGTCGGGTCCGTTTGTGGAAGTTGTGAATCACCTATGGCTTGATAGAAATGCGCGGTGATTTTGTGGTGCGTAATTGTGTGTTTTACCGAGCCTATCTTTTCGCCGATTTCCCCCGTCCATTGTTCACGGGTCGGCGCTTCGTATAAACCAATGTTCCAGCCTTGCTGACGCTGAATTAATACGCATCGCTTGTCATCAGCAGACCAAACATAATCAAGCTCGAGCGCGACAAACTTTTTACGCTTAGCCGCCAAAGGGAATTCATTGGGATCCGCGCCTGATTGCCGCGCCTTGCAAGAATTTTGTACTGGGCAAGTCTGGCAAAGTGGCTGACGCGGACGACATACGGTAGCGCCGAGTTCCATCAATGCCTCATTCCAATCTCCAGCGCGGAAGTCGTTATCACTAGTGTCTGAAAGCAATTGCTGCGACCATGACTCGGCCTTGATGTGTAGCGCGCGATCATTCAACGCTAATTTTATACCTAGGAATCTGGCAGCGACGCGCTTTACGTTGCCATCCACCACTGCAACTCTTTCATTAAGTGTGATGGATGCTACTGCCGCAGCGGTGTAAGGTCCTACACCCGGCACCTTCAACCATTGCTCGGCCGAAGTTGGAAAACTTCCGGCGCATTCATTAACGATGTAGCACGCACCTTGATGTAAAAAACGCGCGCGACGATAGTAGCCGAGGCCCGCCCAGTACTTCAAGACCTCATCTTCAGTAGCAGCCGCCAATGACGCTACATCAGGGAAACGCTCCATCCACCGATGGTAAAAAGGGATTACGGTGTCTACTTGCGTCTGCTGCAACATCACCTCAGAAATCCAAACGCCATAAGCATGACGCTGTTGACGCCACGGGAGAAGGCGGCGGTTTTGCTGAAACCAAGCGAGAAGGTCGGCATGCATGGACTTAGTCCATATCATAGCAAGCAGCTAAATTAACGACTCGGCATCGCTCGGTAAAGTCGCATCGTAAACAACTATTTCATAAACCGCTTTATATCACGGTCTGCATCACGTTTTTTAAGCACCTGACGCTTGTCGT
>CAWWAN010000047.1:0-11283 GCA_963934925.1 uncultured bacterium
CCATTTTCGATATCTATGACTTCATGGATGGCTTGGCGGTCTTCGCCGATGGCGATACCGTGACTGTTAAGTACTTGCGCGACGACGAACTGCAAACTACCGAGCTAACCTTCTTCCCGCGACCCGCTGGCAACACCGGACGTCCTCATTAATGAAGTGCTGCTATCCGTTAGTTCTTGTTGCGCTTGCCGCGTGTGCCGGACCTGCGGATAGCGAAGTCGAGCATCCTTTGCCTAATGTGGTGCTGTTCATTGTCGACGACCTTGGATGGCAAGACACCTCGGTCCCGTTTACTTTAGAGGCGACTGCTTATAACCAGTGGCACCACACTCCGGCTCTCGAGCGATTAGCAAGTCGCGGTGTTCGCTTTAGCAATGCGTATTCGACTAGCCCGGTGTGCACGCCAACACGCACAGCTATCTTGAGTGGCTTGCATCCGGCCGCGACTAATATTACCGACTGGACTTTATACACCGACAAAGATTTTTCGCGACCCATGGACGCGTTGCAAGATCCGCAATGGAATAAAGTAGGTCTAGAAATAAGCGATAGTTTGTTGCCGCGCATGCTGCAGCGTCAAGGTTATCGCACCATTTACATTGGCAAAGCGCACCTCGGGGCTATTGGCACGCAAGCCGCTGATCCACTAGCCATCGGCTTTGAGCGCAACATTGCCGGACACGCTGCCGGTGGACCGGGCTCATATTATGGCGCCGACAACTATGGCAACAACAAACCGGGGCCGTGGGGTGTTCCTGACCTTGAAGAATTTCATGGTAGCGATGTCTTCTTGACGGAAGCATTAACTCTTAAGGCCGAACAGGAATTAGAGTTGGCTGCACAGCAACAGCAGCCCTTCTTTTTGCAAATGGCTCAGTATGCAGTGCATTCGCCTATTCAAAAAGACCCGCGTTTCTTTGAATACTTTAAGAACAAAGGCCTCGATGATAAAGAAGCTGCTTATGCCAGTTTAGTAGCCGGCGTTGATGCCAGCATGTCGCGTATTATTGACAAACTTGAAGAACTGAACTTGTCCGACAATACGCTAATTGTCTTTTGTTCAGACAATGGTGGGCTATCTGCGCATTCTCGAGGCGTCACGCCTTTGGGCACATCGAAAGATACGCACAACCAGCCACTGCGTTCTGGAAAAGGGTCCGGCTATGAAGGCGGCATTCGTGTGCCTCTTATTCTGGCGTGGGCTGGAGCAAGTCGTCCCGGTTATGAACTGCCGGCGGATTCAATGTTGCCGTTTGCTACTTTGTCTAACGATTTGTATTCCACCATCGCTGATGTCGCGCAAATACCTCGCAACTGGCGACACGTTGACGAGAATGCGCATGCGGCTTCATTGTGGCCGATCATCGCTGGTAAATTAGGCATTGTGCAGCGGCCAATGGTGTGGCATTACCCGCACAAATGGGGGCCATCGGGCGACCGCTACGAACCCTTTACAGCGTGGCGCGAGGGTTACTATAAATTGATTTACTGGTATGAGACTGAACAATTTGAACTTTATAACCTTCAAAACGATATCGGCGAGACTAGTGATTTAATAAACTCGCATCCAGAAATAGCGCAGCGTCTAGAAAATAATTTGCAACAATGGATGACTGCGGTTGACGCACAACTCCCGCTCCGAAAAGCGGATGGTAAAATGTTGCCGGTACCTACTTTATAGATTTAAGTAGCTGTTCGAACTGACCGCGATTCAAAAACTGAGGGTCGCCTGCGAGCATAATGCTCATGTGTCGGCCGCGGTATTCAAAAAAAGCCGAGTAGACGTGGCTAAGGTCAGCTTCTTCTTCGGCGCGTCCCTCTTCGTAGGTCACTGGAACAGGTTGTTCTTGGAAGCCAACGGGTACAGTGAAACTGACGGGCTCTGTCTCGTGAAATTCTAAGCGCGTGATTTGCAAGCCCGGAAACGAGTTGCCCATCCGATTTTCAGCTTCTTCCTTGCTGAACGGGGTCGACTGCTGATGAAGGATCAATTGCGACAGAACCGTACGTTTGTCCTCTTGGATGTAGATCAGCAACGCGTCTTGCTTATTCTCATCCGTATACATCGCGAAGGTCGGCGTGAAATCGCTCGGGATGTCGATATCGATGAGCAGTTGTTGCATTTCAGCGATATTCTCTGCTCCCAGAGTCGGCGCGAGATTGGTAGCTACCCACCTCCAGCCCATATAGGCAGAGCCGAATAGTAACAGTACAACGGCTAGACAGCCCCAGGCAAACTTCTTGGCGACACTCATTGTGCAAAATTATAACTCCTCTATTGTTTGGAACCAAGCGCGAAGCGAAGATATACCTAATGACTGAGAACACATCCCCGACTGAATTAACTCGCCACAGTAACGAAAGCGGCGAACTTGTCCCACGACAAATACCGAGCCTCGAAGAGTGCTACCCGTCAAGCGAAAAGATGAGCAGCACTGTGTCGCACGGTGGCTTTGATATTGAAGTGCCGTTTCGCCGCATTCATCTGACTAACGGTGAACACCACGACGCTTACGACACCACCGGACCGCAAGGAATTGATCCTCGCGAAGGTCTGGCGCCATTGCGCGCCGCGTGGATTGCCGAGCGCCTCGAGCGTGGCGACGAAAACTTTTCGCAAATGTACTATGCGCGTCAAGGCGAGATAACAGCCGAGATGGCGTTTGTGGCCGCACGTGAAAAGCGTGATCCCGAATTTGTACGCGAAGAGATTGCAGCAGGGCGCGCGGTTATTCCTGCGAATATCAAACACCCGGAACTCGAGCCGGTAATCATCGGTCGCAAGTTCCGTACTAAGATTAATGCCAACATCGGAAACAGTGCGACGCACTCTTCGATATCCGAGGAAGTAGAAAAATTGCAATGGTCCATTATGTGGGGTGCCGATACCGTAATGGATTTGTCGACTGGGCATAACATTCACGAAACACGTGGATGGATTATGCGTAACTCACCTGTACCAATCGGTACGGTGCCAATCTACCAAGCGCTTGAAAAGGTGAATGGTGTTGCCGAAGACTTGACTTTAGATTTGTTCATTGACACCCTCGTCGAACAAGCTGAACAGGGTGTAGATTATTTCACGATCCACGCAGGTGTTCTCATTAAGTATGTACCAATGACCGCCAAGCGTACGACAGGCATTGTGTCGCGCGGTGGCTCGATTATGGCGTCGTGGTGTTTGCATCACGATAAAGAAAACTTTTTGTACACCGGCTTCGAAAAGATATGTGAAGTCATGAAGAAGTACGATGTCACTTTTAGCTTGGGTGACGGATTGCGCCCGGGTTGCTTGGCTGATGCTAATGACGAAGCACAATTTGGCGAGCTTAAAACTTTGGGCGAGCTAACTCAAATTGCCTGGAAGCATGATGTGCAGGTGATGATAGAAGGTCCTGGTCACGTGTCGATGGACAAGATTAAAGAGAACATGGACAAGCAACTTGACGAGTGCTTCGAGGCTCCGTTCTATACTTTAGGCCCATTAGTTACTGACATCGCTCCTGGTTATGATCACATTACTTCAGGCATTGGAGCTGCGCAAATTGGTTGGTATGGCACAGCGATGCTGTGTTACGTAACTCCTAAGGAGCACCTAGGTTTACCGAATAAAGACGACGTGAAAACAGGAGTCATCACCTACCGTATCGCTGCTCATGCTGCTGACATCGCCAAAGGCATAGAAAACGCCGATGCGCGTGACAACGCTTTGTCTAGGGCGCGTTTCGATTTCAGATGGCGCGACCAATTCAATTTGGCACTCGATCCAGTAACGGCATATGCTTATCACGACGAAACGCTGCCGGCTGACTCGGCTAAAGAGGCGCATTTTTGCTCGATGTGTGGGCCAAAGTTTTGCTCGATGCGTATTTCTGCGGACATCCGCGAATTGGCGGCTAAGCAAGAGCAGGAACAGCTGGAAGCTGCAACCGTCGAGGTCTAAGCATGAGTGTTAGCGTAGAAATAGCTTACGAAGGACAATTGCGCTGCAAAGCTATTCATGGGCCGTCTCAATGTCATGTAATCACCGATGCCCCTGTCGACAATCACGGCAAGGGCGCTTATTTCTCACCGACGGATTTAGTGGCGACTGCACTTGGTACCTGTACTTTAACTTTGCTTGGCATTGTTGCTGACCGTCATGGCATTAGCCTCGAAGGTACCACCGTTAAAGTAGAAAAACACATGGTCGCCGAACCGGTACGTCGTATCGGTCGATTGCCAGTAGATATTTATATGGGGCAGCCCATTGAAGATAAATATAAAGATCGTTTGGTTAAGGCAGCCGAGACATGCCCTGTCAAGCAATCGGTGCATCCTGACATTGACCTTAGTATTAACTTTCATTGGAAGTAATGACAAAAACATATCTCTCTGGTATCCAGCCAAGTGGCTTATTGCACTTAGGTAATTACTTTGGTGCGATTCGCCAACAAATAGCTTTAAGCAAGCAAGAAGGCGAGCATTTTTACTTTATTGCCGACTACCATTCGTTAACTTCTTTGCGCGATGCAGATAAGTTGCGTGAGTTGGTGCGCGAGACCGCGATCACGTATTTGGCTTGTGGCTTAGATCCGGAAAAAGCGGTGCTGTGGCGTCAGTCTGATGTCCCCGAAGTGACTGAGATTCAGTGGCTGTTGTCGACTGTAACCGGAATGGGTTTGCTCGAGCGCGCGCACTCCTATAAAGATAAGATTGCTAATGGTGCGAAGCCGAATGTCGGCTTGTTTACGTACCCAATCTTGATGGCCGCCGACATTTTGGCGTACGACTCCGATTTGGTGCCCGTCGGCAAAGACCAAGTTCAGCACGTTGAGATGGCGCAAGACATGGCTGGCTACTTTAACCAGAATTACAAAACAGAGGTTTTTAAGCGTCCTGAGATGTTGCTTGAGAAATCCGCGACCATGCAAAAAGTGCCGGGGATAGACGGGCAAAAAATGTCAAAGTCATATGGCAATGACATCTGGATTTTCGAAGAGGGTAAGGCTCTAAAGAAACGTGTTGGCAAAATAGTTACGGACAGTCGTCCGCCAGAAGAGCCTAAAGACTCTCGCGAGTTATTCCTTTTTGATTTGTTAGCGTTGTTCCTAGGTGCCGACGAACTTGCTGACTGGAAGTCACAGGTGGAAAAGGGCGGCGATAGTGCACCGGGCTACGGACACTTAAAGATGCGTCTGAAAGATGCTATCGAAGAGCACTTTGCTGAAGCGCGTGAGAAGCGTTTAGAACTGCTGGCTAAGCCATCAGTCGTTGACGAAATCCTTGCTGCGGGCGCTGCCAAAGCAAGAGCCCGGGCACAAGAAGTTCGTGACCGGGCTTTGTATGCTTGCGGATTGCGCTAGTTAACTACTTCGCAGGACGCGCATCGTCTAGCCACTCCGCCATGAACATGTTGGTGTCGCCGCGCTTGCTGGCATTACGGTTACTTGAGAAAATCAAGTTGCGCCCATCGTGGCTAAACATTGGAAAGCCATCGAATGATGGGCAGAATGTGACGCGGTGGTTATCACTGCCGTCGGCATTGACCATGAACAAATCAAAGTCACGACCGGTCTCGCTTACTTGATTTGAGCAGTAGATGATACGTTTGCCGTCCGGATGCCAGTAAGGGCCAAAGTTTGCCGCCTCATTATGCGTCACCTGGAACTTGTCTGATCCATCGATATTCATAGTACGGATTTGTAGGTTCATGGGCTCAATAGAATCACGCGCGAGTAAGTCGCGGTAGTGTTTCGCTTCTGCTTCCGTCTCGGGGTAATAAGAACGATAAACAATCTTTTGTGAGTCTGCGCTAAAGAAAGGTCCGCCATCGTAGCCTAGTTCATCCGTCAGTTGCGTTAGGTTTGATCCGTCGGCATCCATGATGAATATTTCGAGGTCACCGGAGCGCCGCGAGGTAAAAACGATATGCTCGCCATCAGGAGAAACCACGGCTTCGGCATCGTAACCATCGTGTGGCACAAGTGGGGTGAGCTCCCATGAATCTAGGTCGCGCACATATAAATCGAATTGCGGGTAGATCTTCCAGACGTAACCCTTTGAGCGATCAGCCGGTGGTAAACAATCTTCAGCGAAACCATGTGTGGAAGCAAAAATGATTTTGTCATCGCCACCCATGAAGTAGGAACATGTCGTACGACCAGTGCCCGTTGAAACCATGCGCCGTGCGCCACTCAATAAATCGAGTTCATAGATTTGGTCACAGGCGCGGTCACCGAATGTCGCTTGATAGGTGATGCGCGTGCCGCCCCAAGAAAAATATCCTTCGGCATTTTCGCCATCCGTAGACAAACGGCGGATCGCACCAAAATAATACTCGCCGTCGTAACGCAAATCTTCGCGAGCTGGCAAAGCAAATTCTTGTTTCGCCGACAACGGTTGAGGCACAGCCGCTGGTGGCTCAGAAGCACTTGGGTGTTGGAGAAGAGCAGAGAGGAGTAAGACTGAAATCATTTCTTTTTTAGTGGGACGGGATCAAATCCGCCTTTGCAGAATGGATGGCATCGGAGAATTCTCCATGTCATAAGGGAAAAGCCCTTGAATGCGCCATGTATTTTAAGCGCTTCGAGTCCGTAATGCGAACATGTAGGTTCGAATCTACATTTGGATGGCCCAAGCATCGGGCTAAGGAATTTGCGGTAGGCGCGAATCGGCAGGGAAACGATGTAAGCGAGCATCAGTCCTTTGAAAACTGGGCCACAGCCTTAGCACACAGCTCGATGAGTTCCTGTTCAATGATTGGCGTACGATAACTGAGGTTGTTGCGAGTAGGTATTAAAACCATATCAAGCTCAGGTAAAGACTGTCGCTGTAGGCGAAATGCAGCGCGCAAAACCCGACGCACGCGATTGCGTTTAACCGCAGACTTCTCGAACTTCGCGCTGACGGAAAGTCCCATGCGCGCTCCAAGGTCTTGCGGACTTTTCGAAGCCACAATGCGCAGATACTTCCCACGAATGCGTACGCCATTAGCGTAAACATGGGAGTACTCGCTCTTGCTGCGTAACTGCACGTCACGCGGCAAACACAGATTGGAGTCGACGGAAGTCATGTGTCACCATTTTAACGCTCTAGAGCGTTTTTTACTTGGGGTTTACGGTAGTTGAGGGTAAGATATCCGCTTATGAGCACTACAATTGATTCAAAATCCGTCCATGACAGCTTGGCTAAGTGGATTCTCGTCGATGGCTATGATTTGGTCCTTGATCTCGACAAATCATCAGGCGCAATATTGCATGATAGTCGCAGCGGTAAAGATTTTTTAGACTTCTTCGGCTGCTTTGGCTCAACTCCACTTGGCTGGAATCACCCCTCACTCACCGATAAGACCTGGCTAGAGTCGGTCCACGGTGTGGTGGCTAACCGCCCAGCAAACTCTGACTTGTACACGGTCGAAATGGCGCGTTACGTAGAGGCTATGGGCGAGATGGCGGTCCCTGAAGGTTATAAGCACATGTTCTTCGTGGAAGGCGGTGCCTTGGCTGTTGAGAACGCTCTTAAGGTGGCTTTTGACTGGAAGGTGCGTCGTAATCGTGCCAAAGGTATTGACGCCGACGTCGGTACTAAAATCCTACACTTCGAAAAGGCGTTTCACGGTCGCTCTGGTTACACCTTGTCGTTGACGAACACCATACCTGACAAGGTTGATTATTTCCCGAAGTTTGACTGGCCACGCATCAGTGCGCCGTGCTTGAAGTTTCCGATGACGGATTCCGAAATGGTCGCCCATGTCGCTGAGGAAGACGCGTGTTTCGCTGCTATCGATGGCGCTTTCGCTCAGCATGGCGATGATATTGCCGCTATTTTGATAGAGACTATTCAGTGTGAAGGTGGCGATCGTCACTTCCGCCCAGAATTCTTGCAAGGCTTGCAAGCGCGTTGTGAAAAATACGATTGCCTGTTCCTGTGTGACGAAGTTCAAACCGGTTACTTTGGCTCTGGTAAGCCTTGGGCTTTCCAGCACTACGGTATCACACCAGATATTTTCAGCTTTGGTAAAAAGTCACAGCAGTGTGGCATCATGGCTGGTCCACGCATCGATGAGGTCCCGAATAACTGCTTTGAAATGTCAAGTCGTATCAACTCTACATGGGGCGGTAACTTGGTTGACATGGTTCGCGCAACAAAAATTCTTGAAACAATCAAGAATGATTCGCTCTGTGACAACGCTGCTAACCAGGGCGATAAGTGGTTGACAGAAATGACGCAAATGGCTGCAGGCTTTGACATGATTGACAATGTTCGAGGTAAAGGCTTGATTATGGCATTCGACACTCCAAACGCTGAGACACGCGATAAGGTTCTTGGCGCTATGTTCGAAAATGGCATGATTGGTCTCAGTTCAGGTGAACGCACTGTGCGTTTCCGTCCGCATCTTGCGATAACCAACGACGACGTTTCTAGGGCCCTCGAAATTACCGAAGCCTCTCTGAAAACTCTATAAGCCTAAACGCTTTTCGAGCTCACGCGCAAATTCTGCAATTTCAGTGCAGGTTTGCGCGTCTTTCATTTTACGCAAGATTTCGCGCGCATCACCTGGGCGTCCGCCCTCGATATGTTGCAACGCTTTTTCGAGTTTGCGCATATTTGATTTGGCAGTACGGTAAAGATTACTGCGCTCAAGCTTACGCTTTCGCGGTGCGCCTAAGTCGTCAGCAATTGCGGTGCCCGCAAACTCTTCGACTAGAGTCGTGAGAAGTTGTTGTGCTTGCAGGGGATAACCATCGTCAATGAGCTGTGCGGCGCGGTCAGGCAAAGAGGCACCCTCAGCTTCAACGTTATCAACCAATAGGCGGGCTTTGCGCACCAATGGAGAGTAATCGGCGTCTAGCTCAGCTAATGGCATGATGGCCTCGAGAGCCGCAGCCCATTCTCTTTGCTCGAAGAATGCTTCCGCCTTCACTAAGCCAGTTGCGAACTTTAAAATTTCTCGCATTTTGCGATCAGCAATCAACTCTTCGATAATCGTATCGACCGGAGTCAGGACGGGGGCCTCTGGGTCCCATCCACGCGTGAGTGGCAGATTAGGATCACCTTCCCAGTAAACTTTTCCGTCGACATCTAAAATTAAAATCCGCGGGATATCGAGGCCGCCATTACCGATGTTGTATGCTGGGTAAATTTTGTATTGCGTGTCGTAATACAACGAGATGTCATGAAGGGGGTGCTTCGCCACCCAATCTAGTACCTGCTGCGCAGTGTGCGGCTGATTAGTACACACACAAATTAATTTGAGTCCATACTTCCGGTATTTTGCTGCCAGCATCGAATAGTAAGCTGCCGTCGGAATAATTTCGTCTTGATGAGCAGTCCAAAACGCAATGACGGTAATAGCGCCCTGACGATCCTTGAGGTCAATAGCCTCGCCTTGAATCCAATCACCTTCGAATGCATTGATATTCGGTGGAGTTAAGCCTTGGAAAACACCAGGTGCTCGTGATTCCGGATCAGAGAGACGTTTCTCTAGTGTAAGTTGCCGTTCAATACGCGCGGCAGGGTCATGAGCATCACGGCGCAGCATGCGAATATGACGATAGGCGCCATTACCGGTAGTGGTGAACAAACCAAAGGATCCGCGCACAGCATCGCGGGACATTTTCACGGTGCGCAAGTATTTGTCATCAAAGTAAATGTCGACCAAAGCCTTGGGCCCGACTTGAGTGACAACATCGATGCGTAACTTATGCCAAGTATTGCCGAGTTGTATGTTGTCTTTATCACGCGGTATCCAGGCGCCACCCACTTGTGTTTTGACTTCGAGCGAGCCTTTGCGGTGCAGCATCACGACCTGAGTGTTTTTCGAATCTTTGTAGCCGAAACAAAGACCGAGCATGCCCGGATCTAAATTGCTAAACTTGATTTCAGTTTCAAGCGAAAAGTCAGAACTAATGGAAGTGTCGTAAATCAAGGCCTGCGTTTGTAAATCGCCGCCAGTCATCGCAATCGTCTCATCATTTACAATCGCTGCTTCAATCATCTTGCCATAGGCTCGATAATATTTCTTCTCGCCCTGACTGCGCCAGCCATCGAGACTCATCTCGTTGTATGCAACCTTCCAGCGTGCAAGGCTGATACCCGTTTCTACCGCGATTTTCGTGTAGAAGGCCATGGCGTCCGGCATGGACCACGAAGCGGACATGCGCCTAGTGATTTCCATTGCCATGCGGTACATTTTCTGATCATAGTATTTATGCGCAAGCTCTAGTCCTTGTTCCTCTAAATTAAGTTGCAGCTTTTTGTGCTTCTTAAACATGGGGTCCAGTTCTTGCATCATAAGCAGAGCTTTCTCTAGGCGTGGGTCATCGTCGATTCCGCGTAGTGCAACTTCGTTGGCGAATTTTGCGTACATTGCGGCGGCACGATCTTCGAGCTCTAGCTCGAGTAGCAACTGTGCTAGCTCCCACTGTGCTTCAATGTTGTCAGGTGCGTAAAGTATCGCCTCTTCTAGAAGTTCAAGGGCTAAGTCAGATTCGCCGCGCTCGAGGGCTTTATCCGCAAATGCGAGCAAGTCGTCTTCAGGAGACTCTTTGCCGATTGCTTGGTCGCGCAACCGCAGCAACCACTCTTTCATTATTTCGTTGAGTTCATCGACAGTTGTGACAGGCGCGGTCGGCCCGGATAAAACAAATTCTTCAAAGTGCTCGATGCGTTGTGATAAACCTTTAGAAGCAGCGCCACTCAGGTAATAATCATGGAGTGGGCCGCGCAGCACCGCACGGCCGGTTTCTGGATCGCGATAGTTGTAAAGGAAATACACAACACCCCAAGTCGGAGCATACCAGGGTGGACCCCACTGATACTCGTTTTCGATTAGGATGCGTAGGCTAGGTGCCATCTCAGGAGTAGCCCATTCACCTTGCTCATCGCGGACGCCATCATTGTGATCAGCCATCCACCCGGCATCGAGTCGTGGCGTAAGGGCAAACAGGCGTCCAGCATTGACGCGATTCCAGCGGACCGTGCCGTTAGATAAAATGTCGGTGCCTTCAAAGAATGAAGCGTAAGCTTCGTTTAGCCACCCAGGCACACCGCCTTTACCCGTAAGCGAAACAAATTGATGCGCTGCTTCATGAAACAGGGTGTGGTACATCTCAAGTAGGCCATCTTTGCCTTCGGTGCCACCTTGGTAAGTCTCTACAGCGTTACCCGTGAAGTGACCAGCAGACCACTCAACCGGTGGCCCTTGGCCAAGCTCTAAGTATTCATCACGATTTTTGAAAACATTAACATCGATTTTGGGAATCGCACCACCATCTTCTTTGTAGCGAAAGAATTTGCGGT
>CAWWAN010000048.1:0-11084 GCA_963934925.1 uncultured bacterium
GCAATTAGGCCAGTAATAAAGAGAGTAGAAAAGGGTTTTATCATGCTAAAAAAAAGGCCGCCAAAGGTTCGCAGCTTATCACGTTCAACCCCCACGGTGTCCATGACAAACTAGAATCTTTGACGGACCAGAATAACTGGGTATCAGCATTCTGGTGTAAGGTTTATTATACTGTTTTCTTGTTGCTCTTAGGCTGCAACATCCAAATATGTATATCAGCACATTTGCGCTACGAAAAAAGGCTAGAGTGGCCTTTAAAGCCACCCTAACCTTTTTTCCTAGTGGCGCATCGATGCGCCACCTTTCTAGAAGTCAGGCTCTACCTCTACAGCTTCTTTAAGAATTCCGTCAACAACTTCTTGCATGCGCTCATCAAGTCCGCCTAAATCAGTTGCGCGTTGCGCCCACACTTTGGCGTTGGCTTCGTCATCTAAGTACTGGGCACAAAAGAATGCACATGTAATGTAAATGGAGCGTGAGTCTTCATCTGCAGTAACGTTGCCCGTGGCATGCAGCTTTTCGGCAAGAGCCACAAAGACAGGCAGGTCTTCTATCGATCCCAAAGAGCTCATCTTGCTAATGACAACCATCATCATCAACCCGTGTTCGTTTTTCGGATCGAGCTCTGCGATAAGTTTAATCTCGTCTTCCGTAGCACCTGTCGCCATAACGGCAGCTCGAAGGAGATCAACCTTTGTCGATCGAGATTCCGTCAGCGCCATACCTTGACGGACGATATCAGCATATCCAGCAATTGCTGGTGAGCCGGCTTCCATCTCGCTAAGTTCGCCAGCGGCGCGAACGGCAACAGCAACCTTGTCTTCTGCATCAGCAAACTCGGCCTCGAGTTCGCGCACAGCTACCAGTGCTTTTTTGCCGGTATCACGGATGGTGGCAACATCAGCCAAATAGTCCGCAGGGTCGAGGTCTTTGTAACCTGTTTGGCCATAAGCCTCGCCTGTAGCACTGACAATCATTACGGTAGGGAAGCCCTGAACACCATATTTCGCCATTAACTCATCGTTGCGCTGTGGGTTTGGCACAGCCGCCTTTGCCTCTTCTCCTTGTGGGAAGTCTAGTGAAACCAAAACAAAATCATTCTGGGCTGCAGTATAAAATTCACTGTGCACGAAAACACGTTCGTGCAGTTTTGTACACCAACTTCACCAGTCTGAGCCGGTAAAATCGACAATCATATCGCGGCCAGTTTCGGCAGCGACGGCAGCCGCTTCATCGAAGTCAGCGTACCATTTGGCGCCATGCTCTTCTTGAGCTATAGCAGCGGATGAGCCTGCAACTAGCAGGGCAAGGGTGAGAATTTTTTTCATGTTAGTTTTACAAGGGCACCGTGCCCGATTGTAATAGATACGCTAAGAAATCCGGCATGTTAGCGCAATAAAAAAAGCCACTAGCTGTGAGGCTAGTGACTTTTGATTTGGCTCCTCGAACAGGACTTGAACCTGTGACAAGCTGATTAACAGTCAGCTGCTCTACCAACTGAGCTATCGAGGAATTATGGAGGCGAAGTATAGCGGAAAATCCACCCCTTGACTACAGAAAATTACGCAGACAAACGAATAATCGAGCTCAGCAAGCGTTTCAGGTTAGGAGTCGAGGCATCCGGAGCTAGGATGGCATCTACACCGCTTTTATTGAGGCTGCTAAATGTGAACCCATGTGTCGCATCAGCCATCAGAATCACCTTTGGCGGATGAGTTAAATGCAGGCACAGCGCAGAGCTAATGTTCAAGCAGTTGCGACTGTTGCTGTGTGATTCGACTAATAGCAAATCGAATGCCAGGCCGTTTCCTTCTGCATGGTGCAGCATGGCTGCTGCTCCCGAAGCGCAGGGGCTGAATTGCGCCTCTATCTGTAATTCACGCAATTGCTGCGGGAGAGAGGTGTAATCCCATGCATGCTCGCGCAAAACTAGTGCGCGCATTCCTGAAAAACTGAGGAACTGCGAGCCCGTTGCAGGGCTTTTTGAGCTCGAGGCATTATCGCCTGCGGGTGTATTGTTGAAGGGTGTATCCATTGGGCTCCTCTTTATCGGCTCGCCCACCGGAATACTTGAATGATTTATGCGCGACGTTTGGCGCCCATATATTCGAGCAGTAGAGCTAGTTTGGCGCGCATTTCGGATCGCGAGACAATACAGTCGACTTGGCCGTGCTCTAACAGAAACTCTGAACGCTGGAAGCCCTCAGGCAAATCTTGGCGAATCGTATTTTGAATGACTCTCGGGCCCGCAAAGCCTATTAGAGCTTCTGGCTCGGCGATAGTGAAGTCGCAAACCATAGCGAACGAGGCAGTCACTCCACCGGTAGTCGGGTTTGTCAGCACAGAGATGGACAGCCCACCAGCCTCTGAAAACTTCTTTAATGCACCACAAGTCTTCGCCATTTGCATCAACGAAATAGCTCCTTCGTGCATGCGTGCGCCACCAGATGCCGAGTAGATAATCATTGGGCAATTATTCTCGGTAGCAAGCTCAACAGTACGTGTGATTTTTTCGCCTACAACCTCTCCCATAGATCCACCCATGAAAGTGAAATCGAGGACGGCCATAGCGACTTGCTTGCCGTCAATCTCGCATAGCCCTGCTAGGCATGCATCAGAGTTACCAGTGCGCTCTTGAGCCTTAGCTATTTTCTCTGAGTAAGGAACACTGTCGACGAAGTCGAGGCGATCCTCTGGTTTAAGCTCGGTGAAATGCTCGTTGAAGGTTCCTGGATCGACAGTTATTTCAATACGCTTGCGCGCGCTAATGGTGCTATGAAAATCACATTCCGTGCACACATACAAATTCTGCTCGAGTTCTTTCGAATAGATCATCTTGCCACACGACTTGCACTTACTGAACAAGCCACCTGGTACGTCTTTCTTCTTACGAATGCGAAATGCCATCTTTATATTCTACCTTATTGTGTAGTTCTTGGAGCGCCTCTGGCATGGAATCAGCACCATAGAGGTAGCTTCCGGCGACAAACACATTGGCTCCAGCAGCGAGGCATGGGCCAATCGTTTTATTGCTAATACCACCATCGATTTGGATGTCGCCATCGTATCCCCATTCGCGCAGTTGACTGACTTTGCTCAGAACTTCTGGCATAAAGCTTTGCCCACCGAAACCAGCGTTGACTGACATGATTAACACCATGTCGATATCTTCGAGGTATGGTTTTAGAACTTCAACACCGCAAGGTGGGTTTAATGCTACGCCTACTTTGCAGCCAGTATCTTTGAACTGGTTTAAAGTAGCTTCAAAGTTGTCGGCAGCCGCTTCGTAGTGAAAGCTGAGGATGTCGGCGCCTGCTTTGGCGTAAATATCTGCCCATTCGCCAGGATTCTCGATCATCAGATGAACGTCGAGCGGGATGCCCGATACTTTCTTTATGGATTGAACGACGGGAGGGCCAATCGACAAATTCGGTACGAAGTGGCCGTCCATCACGTCGACGTGATGCCAGTCGGCTCCCGCAGCTTCGGCGCGCGCCAGCTCGGACTTCAGGTTGGTGAAATCGGAGGCTAACAGAGAAGGGGCGACGCGAATCGGTAATTGCATTGTAAAAGTTTAGCAGAGACGGTTACTCTATAGGAGATGAATTGGTCGATACCATCGTTGTTTGAGCGCTACCTAGCCTTTTTTGATGCTAGCCCTGTCTGGGCTGCACTGGCGGCGATTGTCGTTATTTTCGCTTTGCTCATGCTGATGAGAGTTGCAATCAAGTTGTTTCTACTGCTGCTGGCAATAGTTGCGCTAGTGCTCGTTGCTTCATATTTTATTAACGGTGAAGATCAGACCAACGATGCCATACGACAAGGTGCTGGTCAATCATCAGAAATGATAAACCAGCACCTTGATAAAGCTGAGCCTAAAGACAGTTAATTAAAACGCCTCGTCGAAAGCGACATTACCTTCGACTCCAACTTGATAAGCCGAGACACGGCGCTCAAAGAAGTTGGACAGCTCTTGGACGTCTTGCAACTCCATGAACTTGAAAGGATTCTTGCTACCGTAGTGGTGCTCCATGCCGAGGTTTTGTAAACGCTGGTCAGCGCAGAACTCGAGGTAAGTACGCATATCAGCGATAGACAAACCAGGGACTCCTCCTTCGAGGAGGTCGGTAGCGAATGTCATCTCGCACTCAAGGGCTTCTTCCATCATTTCGATTACTTGAAGGCGCATTTCGTCATCAAACAAGTGCGGGTACTCTTCGCGCACTGTTGCAACGACTTCAAAAGCAAACTCCATATGACAAGACTCGTCGCGGAATACCCAGTTGGTGCCTGAGGCAAGACCGTTAAGAAGTCCCTTGGAGCGCAAGAAGTAAACGTAAGCGAAAGCAGCGAAGAAGAACATTCCTTCAATGCAGCCGGCGAAACAAATGAGATTCAGCAAGAAGGAGCGTCGGTCGTCGTCATTCTTGATTTCTTCAAGCTTGCTGATCGACCCCATCCATTTGAAGCAGAAGTCGGCCTTCTTTTTAATGGAAGGGATGTTATGAATCGCGGCAAACGCTTCATTGCGCTCTTCAGGCTCGGGGATGTAAGTATCTAGAAGAGTCAGGTAAAATTGCACATGCAACGCCTCTTCGTAAAGCTGGCGCGACAGGTACAGGCGACCTTCCGGAGAGTTGATGTGCTTGTAAAGATTTAGCACAAGATTATTCGAGACGATTGCATCGCCAGTCGCAAAGAATGCAACCAAGCGTTGAATCAAATGACGCTCGCTTTCAGAAACTTTTTCGCGCAGGTCAACGATGTCGGTTGAGAAATCGACTTCGTCAACGGTCCACGTGTTTTTGATAGCATCTTTGTACATGTCGTAGAACAAAGGGTAGCGCATTGGGCGAAGGGTTAATTCGAAGCCCGGGTCAAGGATTGAGTTTTTACGCATAACTGTTATTGGCAGGCGTCACAGGATTCAGGGTTTTCTAAAGAGCAAGCCAGTGCTTCGTCGGCAGTGTATTGCGTGACCGGTTCAGTCGCATTAGCTGCGTCGCTGCCATCGGTCTGGCGAATGCGCGTTGCTGGGCGCGAACGCAAGTAGTAAGTGGTTTTGACTCCTTTCTCCCAGGCGTACATGTACATCGAAGACATTTTACCTATGCTTGGTGACTCCATGAACAAGTTCAGTGATTGAGACTGATCAATGTAAGCGCCGCGGTCGGCAGCCATGTCAATTAGGGACTTCATAGGGATCTCCCAGGCGGTGCGGTAAAGCTGCTTCATCTCGTCAGGGATGACATCAACATCTTGAATCGAACCCTCGGCTCTCTTGATTGCCGCACGAACTTCTTCGGTCCAGAGACCTTTTTCCTGAAGATCGGTAACAAGGTAGTTATTAATTTGGATGAAATCACCAGACAAAGTTTCGCGCTTAAACAAGTTTGAAACTTGTGGCTCAACGCATTCGTAACAGCCACTAATTGTGGCGATTGTCGCAGTTGGCGCAATTGCAATCATTAGTGAGTTGCGCAGCCCGTGCTCGACGATGCTCTTGCGTAGTTCTTCGAAACGACCATTGTCACTCGGAGTCACGCCCCACAAATCAAATTGCAAATCTCCTTTAGCGGCGCGAGTCTCGGCAAAGGCTTCGTGCGCCCCGTTTTTAATGGCCAACTCGTTAGAAGCTTTAAGAGCGTGGTAGTAAATATGCTCTTGTACGCGCTTTGATAAATCTTTAGCCTCAGGACTATCGAATGGCATGCGCAACTTAAAGTAAGCGTCTTGCAGGCCCATCATGCCGAAACCAACTGGGCGCCAGCGCGAGTTTGAGGCAGCCGCGTCTTCTGTTGGGTAGAAGTTGATGTCGATAACGCGGTCAAGAAAAGTAACTGCGCGCTCAACTATTTGGCCGATGCGGTCGAAATCGACGGCGCCATTTTTAACCATGCGGCCTAGGTTGATTGATCCAAGATTGCATACCGCGGTTTCTTTCTCTGAGGTTACTTCAAGAATCTCGGTGCACAAGTTGGAGAGGTGGATAGTGTTGTTTGGCTGGCCTGTTTGGTTCGCTTTAGTGTTGCAGCTATCTTTGAAGGTCATCCAGCCATTGCCCGTTTGGGCCAAGGTGCGCATCATGCGGGAGTACAGGTCTCGAGCTGGAATAACTTCTCGAGCGAGTCCGGCCTCTTCGGCGCGGGCGTACTCTTTGTCGAACTCTTCACCGAAAATGTCTACAAAGTGCGGCACATCTTTAGGGTCGAACAACGACCAGTCGCCTCCGTCCTTAACACGTTGCATGAATAAGTCAGGTACCCAGTTTGCAAGGTTGAGATTATGCGTGCGGCGCATTTCATCACCAGTGTTGTCACGCAGTTCTAAGAATTCAAGAATGTCAGCATGCCATGTTTCGAGGTAAACACATGCGGCGCCCTTGCGGCGCCCGCCTTGATTGACTGCAGCGATTGACGCGTCGAGTGTGTTCAAAAACGGGATAATTCCGTTTGATTTGCCGTTCGTCCCACGAATCAGAGAACCTTTGGCGCGTACGCGTGAGTAAGACAAGCCGATGCCACCCGCGTATTTTGATAGCCGGGCGATGTCTTTGTAGCGATTATAGATAGAATCGAGACTATCCTGTGGAGAGTCAAGCAAGTAGCAAGAGCTTAGCTGAGTACGACAAGTAGCCGAGTTGAACAAGGTAGGGGACGAAGGCATATACTCGAGCGAGCTAATCAGGTTGTAAAACTCAATCGCCTCATTTGGAGTTTCGGCCAAGCCACAAGCAACACGCATAAAGAAGTACTGAGGAATCTCAGTTACCATGCGCGTGTGTGGATCTTTCAGCAAGTAGCGATCGTAAACCGTACGCAGCCCGAAATACTGAAATAACTTACCACGATCTTTGTCGATAGCGTCATTAAGTTTGCGGCGATTAGCGCGGACGAAATCAAAAACGTGATCGTTGACTAATCCTTGTTCGTGACCATAACGAATAGACTGAGAGAAGGATTGAATATCTCTATTGCGCACTTCTTTGCCGATAAAAGTATTAAACATGCGTGCTGCTAATTGCGAATATTCAGGTTCTGTCGCAATATAAGAAGCAGCGGTTTGAATAGCCAGTTGGTCGAGCTCGGCAGTGGTGGCGCCATCGTAGATACCAGATATTGTGCGTGTTGCAACAATCATCGGATCGACTTTTGTTAGGTCGTTACTGTGTAGCTGAATAGCGCGTACGATTTTGTTGAGGTCGACGGGTTCAAAGCTGCCGTTGCGCTTTTCGATGCGCATTCCTACGCTTGAACCAGTGTTTTCGGCTGTTTTTTGCTCAGCCACTGCAGTTTCGGTCTCGTGCATTATTGTTCTCGTATAAGAGTGAATTATTAGTTAGAAGGGGGGTAATAGTAGCCGCCATAGACCACAATATGTAGTGCGCGAACTATATGCAAACACATTTTATAGTGTTTTTTAGGACAAGCCACAAGCCTAGTATAAATACAAAGCGCTGAGGGTCATTCTGTCGCTGGATGCTCGGAAAGACTAGTGATTTTCGTGTGAATCAGCGTATCCTAGCTCGTCTAGCGCAGCATTTTGCTCGGCTGATAAATTGCCGTCACCGCCTTCAAAGGTGTCGCGCTGTAATTCTTCACTGAGAGCGTCGAGGAGCTCTTCTTGCATTGCGCTGCGTCCAAGTAAATTATCGAGCTCTTCCGGGTCTTCGGCAAGATTGTAAACGTGGGTGGCCTTCACCGAATCACCTTCGCGGACCGCGATTAACTTGTAATCCGCCATGCGTAGCATGAGGCGCACGTCATCGGTGACAACATGCAGCTTCGTCGGCAAATCGTGATTGCCTAAGAGTGAGCGGCCGTTCATGGTTTGCGGTATTGCAATGCCGGCGTACTCAAGCAAGGTAGGCCCGATATCAGCGACATCAGGTATTCCGCCGCGGCGCATATTTTCATCAATGCCAGGCCCAGCAAGAATGAATGGTACGCGAATCGAATCTTGGAACATGTGGTTGCCGTGCAAGATGACATCATTCTCAGCGAAATGTTCGCCATGGTCGGCGGTAATGACCCATAAAGTAGGTCTTTGATATTTCTCAACATAGCCATGAATCTCTCCGAGTAGGCTGTCGAGGAAGAGCAAGTTCTCTAAATATACTTGGTGGTAGTAATCTGCTGCCGCAAGGGCTTCGCCGTGAATTTGCAGATCATCACTTTTCAGGTCTGCGCGTAGGACATCGAGCTGATCGAGGGTGATCATGCCGTCAAGCCTTTCATTTGGCTGGTAGCGCTCTGGTAAAGGGGTAAGACCCTTCGTTAGCAAGCCATCAAAGGGTTGCGGCGCGCCGTACGGATGGTGAACATCAATGTAATGCAAAAAGAAGAAAAACGGTTGCTCATTTTCATAAAGCTGGTCTAAAGCACTAACGGCTTGCTCATTGATTACTTTACCGCGCTCACGCATGTTGTAGGCACCCATGCCACGCGGTGGCTTTTGCAAGGCGCGAAAACTTGTTTTTGACAATAATGCCGAAACGAATTTCCCTGGAACCAGTATCCCGAGCCAACTAGCCTGAGATAAGTAATTCTCGCAAGCCGTGCGCAATCCAAAACGAGGAGTGGTGATGTCGTCATATAAATCAAAGCCTCGGCTGAAGCCCATGTTGCCGGCAATTAAAGCATTGGAAATGACCCCTGCTGTTTTATAGTCGGCCTTCTTGAAATATTCAGATATCAAATTCAGCTTGTCCGGCCCCGGTAACTGATTGAAGTTGTAGCGGACGCCACTGGCCAAGGCATCTTTACCTGACAACATCGAAGCGTGTCCCGGTAAGGTCTGATTGCTTGATGAATAGGCGTAGTCCCACCATTGGCCGCGATCGCGCATGCCATCAAAAAACGGTAAGTCATAATGTGGGCTTCGCTCTCCGACAATGGCGTCCGCACGCAAAGTGTCAAGTGAAACGAGAATGATGTCTGGCGCTACTAGCCCCGTGCTTTCAGATTTCGCCAATTGCGGAACACTGAGCGCCTTATTAACGCCCTTTAAGTGTAGGTGGTTTTTATAGCTGCCTCCAATTACAGCGCACAAGGCAAGAATAATAATAATGCCGTTGCCTCGCCTAGAAATAGTCGGCAGGGAATGAAACTTAAGCACCAATATAGCGAGCGTGATGAGGCTGATCACGGCCAAAAAGCTTGGCGTTACACCGATAGCGCCTAGGCTCGGTACCAAACAAACCATAAACGAAAACTTTCCCCAGGAATGATTTTTGGTGCGTGAAAACGGCACCAATACTAACGAAAGAATTGCCGCCACTGCAATATTGCCAAGAACTAAAGGGAATATTAGGGCATACCAAGAGTGATTTTCACCACCGAGAAAAGACGCAATAAAGCTAGCTAAACAGGCGCCGCCAATCAGCTCCCACAACCGTCGAGACCAAGTATGCATTCAATCACTTTAACTAAGCGCGAGGATACCTGGCAACTGTTTGCCCTCGAGCATTTCTAAGAAAGCTCCACCGCCCGTTGAAATGTGGGAGATGCTATTTTCTACTTCGTTTTTTTTAATTGCCGCGACAGAATCTCCGCCACCGACTACCGACAAGCAATTGCTATCTGCTAGCACCTTGGCAATGGCTGACGTGCCGTGGCTAAAAGGCTCGAGTTCGAATACACCCATTGGGCCGTTCCAGACTACGGTAGCCGCGGACACCAGCCGTTCCCGGTAAAGGGCAGTCGTCTCAGGACCAATATCTAGCCCCATCCATCCGTCAGGGATGTTGCCGCCCACCACCTTGGCATTTGCTGTTTCCGAAAAACTATCGGCGACAAGATGATCGCTGGGCAAAAGCAACTCGACATTCTTGTCGGCGGCCTTGTTGATAACGGCAAGAGCAGTATCGAGGCGGTCGTCCTCGCAGAGGGACGAGCCCACCGTTTTGCCCTGCGCTTTTAAGAATGTATAAGCCATTCCGCCACCAATTAGAACCCGATCTACTTTGTCGAGTAAATTTTCGAGTACTACGATTTTGTCAGATACTTTAGCGCCACCAATAACGGCCACAACAGGACGCTTGGGGCTTTCGAAGGCATTAGCGAATGCATTGATCTCTTTATCCAGCAACATTCCGGCCAATGCGGGCTTCAAAATCGCCGGCACTCCGGCAGTGGACGCATGTGCGCGGTGACATGTGCCAAAGGCGTCTTGCACAAACACATCAGCCATCGCGGCTAGTTTCGACGCTAATTCTGCATCGTTAGTGGTTTCGCCAGCCTCAAAGCGTAAGTTTTCTAAGACCAACACTTCGCCAGCCTCTAGAGCTTCAGCTGCGGCAATGGCATCTTCGCCACAAACACTCGTTGCGGTAAGCACAGTGTGTTTGTCACCAAGCAAGCTTTGTAGATGCTCGGCAACAGGTGCCATACGTAACGCTTCGACAACTTGCCCGTTCGGGCGACCTAAGTGACTTGCGCAAATAACCGCGCCGCCATGATTAAGAATGTGTTGAATCGTAGGTAGTGCTGCGCGAATGCGAGTGTCGTCTCCGATGATGCCATCATTCAATGGCACATTAAAGTCTACTCGCACGAAGGCACACTTGCCGTCGAAGTCGTAATCAAGCATGCTGATTCTTTAAATGCTGTGAGCTTTGAAAATCAAATCACATACGCGATTTGAGTAACCCCACTCGTTGTCGTACCAAGATACAACCTTAATCATGTTACCGTCCATAACCATGGTCTGGCCAGCGTCGAAAATGGAGGAGTGTGGGTTGCGTAAGATGTCAGAAGAAACCAAAGCATCTTCGCTGTATTCAAGAACGCCTTTCATTGCGCCCTCAGCTTCAGCTTTAACGACCGCATTAATTTCTGCGACGGTAACACTATCTTTCTCTATTTCACAAACCAAGTCAACGACAGACCCACAAGGGACAGGAACGCGCATGGACATGCCGTCTAGCTTGCCCGCGAGCTCTGGCAGCACTTTGCCAACGGCGCGAGCAGCGCCAGTCGAAGTAGGGATGATGTTGCACGCAGCAGAACGCGCGCGACGCAAGTCACTATGTGGTAAATCAAGAATACGCTGGTCGTTTGTGTAAGCATGAATCGTGTTCATTA
>CAWWAN010000049.1:0-11028 GCA_963934925.1 uncultured bacterium
TGCCGGCGCCCAAGGAGTAGTGATGAATCTCGTGGCCAGTAACCCTGTGGGTCATAGAACCAGATATCACCGTGCCGTCTCCGGCGAGGACAAATTCGAGTTGGCGCATATTCTCATTATGCCCCACACCAAAACCGCCCGACCAGCTGCCAGCATAATCTAAGCCAGCGAAGTAATCTTTGCCTGTAGAGCGCGACAAGATGAAAGTACCGCGAATAGGGATACCGTATGCATTTAGATACTCGTAATCACCCGTAAGTTCATTCATTGCTGGATTCATATTGCCATCCAGGAATAAGCGGCTAACACTTATCATGGAATTGAATTTGACCATCATGCGTCCAGAGCTGAGTATTTCATCTGTTATCTCCGAATCTTCAGCTAGCCACCGATTGCCTTTGCTATCTGCTCCGTCGCTCACAACGCCGTCGTCGGCAGAGATAAAGTAGAAGTTAAATGGATCGAGAACATTTGAATTAGGGTATAGAACCCCTACCCATTCACCATCTAGGTCGCTTAGAGTGTACCCGCCACCACCGCTGCTGCCAGAACCACCAGTACTGCCAGAACCACCAGCCTCAGCAGCGGAATGAGCGCAGCTAAAACTTAACATACAGGCTAATACTGCCCAGACCAATGACGGGCGGGCGGATGTAGCGTTAATTCTCTTTAAAGACATGGGGCAATAAAAAAGCTCGGTTAAAAGCAACTTTGTAACAGTATATTATATTTCGGCTATTCCCAAAGGGTCTTTAAGACTTTCTTTCATTTCGTTTATGTATGAAAATTTTTAGTCAATAATCGCCTACTTCTCGCTAAAAGGTGCTACTTTTATGGAACCTAGCTTCCCTTTACTACATCTTAAGCTAGCAATCCCCGTCATCTCAAAATTAACAACTCATGCACAAATTAATCGCATCCTTGGCCATTCTAAGTATTGGTGGCCTCTTTTCTTCTCCTATTAGCGCTCAAAGTGGCGTAGAGGAGCAAAACCCCGTTCTCAGCTCCTTCGAAAACTGGCAAAAAGACCATGGCAATGAATGGCGTTTACGCCGCCATGACGGCCTGCCAACGGCCCAATTTCTTTGGGGTTACCATAAAGCAGCGCCCTTTTCTCCGCAAAACGACGGCGATTTTGAAGAATTAGCGCGCATGGCTTTCGATGAAAGTTACGAAATGTTCGGAATTGACGACTTTTCTCTGCGGTTGATCAATGTTAAGCACTTGAATCTTAAGCAAATCGCTACTACTAATAAGGTCTCTGTAGAATTTGCCCAAAGCATCAACGGGATTGAGGTAGTCGACGGCTCAGCACAGGCTTTGTTCACTCCTGAGGGCGACCTGCTTGCTCTAGACGGCCTTGCCCTGCCTCACCTTGGCAAATTCAGCGTTCGTCCACAAAACGATCGCTACGTTGCAGTAAGCGTAGCTATGAACGCATACCAAACTCTTGAAGGTGGTCGCGAACCAAGCGTCGTGTCTACCCCTGAATTGGTAATCGTTAAGCATAAAGAAGATAAATTCTTCCAGCCACGCCTAGCATGGTCGATTGAATTACGTAACAACGAAAACATGACCTCCCCTGCTGGACGTCAAATCTATATTGCAGCTGATGGTGGTTACCAGGTTCTAGAAGAAAAGAATCTGATTCATAATCAACAGGCAAGCGGAACCGTTAGTTCTTATGCCACACCTGGTACTGAGGCTAATAGCCCATCGAACCCTCCTACGATACAAACGATGCCATTCATGTACGTGACGTCAAATGGCACTACCTATACCACTGACATCAACGGCAATCTAGCCATACCGTCAGCAGCATCTGTAACGGCACGATTCCAAGGAGAATTCTGTCGCGTCTACAATCAAGCGGGTAGCGATCATTCCGCCACAGGAAGCTTTCAAGCTGGCTCTGGCAATTCACTAGTTATGAACTCTACGCAAACAGAGGCCATCACCTCAGAAGCCAGTTGCTATGACTCCGTTAATGATTTCAACATTTGGCTAAAGAGTGTCGACCCTACTGACACGCACCTCGATTTCCAGATGCGTACTAATGCAAACTTAAACTCTACTTGTAATGCCTATTTCGATGGCTCGTCGATTAACATGTACTCTTCTGGCAGTGGTTGCAATAATACTGGTTTCAGCACCGTAGTCGCGCACGAAGCGGGTCACTGGGCTAACGTCTTGTATAGCAGTGGAAATGGCTCTGATGGCTTTGGTGAAGGCAATGCCGATGTCTGGGCAATGTATATCTACGACACACCTATTGTTGGAGAAGGCTTTTTCACAACAGGCGGCGCCATCCGAAACGGTCTTAACACTCGACAATACTGTGGAGACGGTAACGGCGGATGCTACGGTCAAGTGCATACGGATGGAGAGGTCCTCATGGGTGCTCTCTGGAAGGTACGCGACCGACTCAATGGAACACTGGGTAACACAGCAGGCGACTTAACTGCTGACACACTATTCCTTGCTTGGATGAATGCCTACAACGATGGCAACATCACTTCGCTGATTGAAGAGCATTGGCTTGTCCTTGATGACAACAATGGTAATATTGGCGACGGCACACCTAACTTCGCGGACATCGATGGTGGATTCCGCCAGCAAGGTTTCCCCGGAATCGACCTTGACATCATCCAAATTCTTCATACAGAACTTGGTAATAGTTTGAGCGAAGCTGGTCCATATGTAGTTGATGCCGACATTACCAGCATGATTGGTTCTACAGTTACCTCAGCTGAGGTGACTTACACCGTCAATGACGGGGCTCCAACGGTCATGAACATGAACAACCCGTCTGGTTCGACCTGGTCTATTGGTATACCCGGACAGATTTCACCAGCGCGCGTCAAGTATCACATCACCGCTTACGATGCTGCCGGAAATAGTGATGACCTCCCGAGGGATTCGGAATTCGGCTTTGTGGTTGGTGTAGAGACCCAAATCTACTTCAATGATTTTGAAGGCGCCACCGATGAAGGCTGGACCCACGCACAAGTTGCCACACAAGATGACTGGCAACGCGGCACGCCTGCAGGGCAAGCCGAGGACCCATCTTCAGCTTATTCTGGTTCTAATTGTTGGGCGGGTGACCTCGGCCAAACAGGATGGAATGGTATATACCAATCTAATGTCAACAACTACCTTGAATCACCAAGCATCGATTGCTCCGGCGAACAAGGCGTGAAGCTACGCTTTGCACGCTCGTTGGCAGTAGAAGAAGGTCTTTACGATCAGGCTAAAATCAAAGTCAATGGCATTACCGTTTGGGAAAACCAAACCAATGGCAATACTATTGATAGTGGTTGGAACATTCAAGAAGTTGACATTTCAGCTATTGCCGACAACAACCCTGATGTCCGAATTCGATTCACAATGGAATCCGATACGAGCCTTGAGTTCGGTGGTTGGACTATCGATGACTTCGAAATCTCTACACTCGGACCTGTCCCTGGTGGCGGTAATGACGTCTTGTTACTAAGTGGCGATACCATCGGTTCACCTGGCGGCTCCATTTCCTACAACGTAAGCAACATGCAGCCTGGCTCAAACTTCGGGGTACTCGCAAGCATGAGCAACTCGGGTTCCATTATCCTGGGTCAAGCCTTTGATATTGGTTTGCCTTACATAATAGGTGGCCGAGGTGTTGCCGATCAGAACGGTAACGGCACCATTACCTTCTCCATCCCTCAGGGAGTCAACCCTGGTACTATCGGATACATCGAAGCCGGCGCACGATCTGCGCTCGGTGTTGACGAATCCAATATGCTTACAATTCTAGTTCAGTAAAATAATGTTAGCATCAATCACTATAGCTCTATTGGCTCAACACGCAAGTGTTGGGCCAATAGACTTTGCGGCCTATCACTATGGCCAAGACTTAGCCTTGCGCGACGAACTAATCCTACAGGGTGATATGTTCGACGACCTCGGAACCTACATCATTGGTGACCTCAACGCCGATTTGATTAAACGTTTTGAGGTTGAATACATTGACATTCCAGATCTAAACCCTGGTGAAGAGATGTTCACGATATTGGCGAACCCTGACCATGCCGATAAATCATTGCTCGCATCAGGACGCCCGCTATGGACATCACCTAACGGCTTAGTACAGTTGCGCGCATTAACTAAAGCCCAGCTAGGCGCTGTTAGTGGCCCAATATTCCAGTGTCACGGCGCCGTCCGTAAAATTGGTGTGCGTGCGATGACGCCAAGTCAATTTAATGGTGGCCGGTTGAATGCAATAAACCCTAATGCCACAATCCAAGGTATGGTGTCCCAGGTTAGTCAGTCAAATTTAACTACTGATGTTGCAACCATGGAAGCATTTGGTACGCGTCGCCACGGGCAACAAGGTGAAGTAAATGCCGAGAACTGGTTAGTTTCGCGCATGAATGCCATCGGTCTCAACACTAGCACTTTTGACTATGACTTCGGAGCTGACGTAGTCATTGGCGAATATGTCGGTACTACAGACCCGTCTAAGATTATCGTTATTGGCGCGCACTACGATTCAATCAACTACGCAGGCACATCCGCTAGCGCTCCTGGCGCAGACGATGATGCGTCCGGAACAGTTGCAGTGCTTGAAATCGCCCGGATTCTGTCACAACAACAATACGATTACACCATTCGCTTTTGTGCGTGGTCAGGCGAAGAGTCAGGATTATTAGGTTCCGAAGCCTACGCCGCATACCTTGAGTCCATTGGCGCCAACGTTATAGGTATGGTGCAACTTGACATGATTGCGTACCGCGCACCTGGTGACACTCGCAGCGTTGACTTTGTAACGAACGATACCGACCCTGGGCTCAATGCTTTTGCGATGGACGTCTATCAAGCTTATGTCCCTACTTTACCAGTGAACATCGGCTCTCTTTCTGGCGGTACAAGCGACCATCGTTCTTTTTTTCAACACGGATTTCCGGCGACCTTCCCCTTTGAAGATCTCGGCTCATACAGCCCGTACATTCACGGAGCTAACGATGTAAGCGGCATATCCGCTAATGATTTCACTTTGGCACGAATGATTACTCAGGGTGCATTGGCAACTGTTGCTGAATTGGCGCGCCCTGTGTCCATGACCTTAAGTCACACGCCTTTGCCTGATACTCAAGATGAGGCTGGCCCATATGTTGTTAACGTCGATGTGGTTTCAAACACTGCAGCTACTGTCAATGGTGCAACTCTGTATTGGAGAACCGACTCCGCGAGTAATTTCAATATAGTGGCAATGAACTCCACCGGAACTAATACCTACAGCGGAATAATTCCTGGTCAAGTCAGCCCGGCGCGCGTCGAGTATTACCTCACTACATCCGATTCTGCAGGAAACGAGAAATGGTTACCAGAGGGATACGGAGCGGGAGACGATACGTACCGCTTCAACGTGGGATTGTACCAATCCATTTTCTTCGATGATTTCGATAGTACCACTGATAATGGTTGGACGCATATGCAAATATCCACCCAAGACGATTGGCAACGAAATGTACCTAATGGTCAAGCAGGTGACCCAAGCAGTGCATACTCAGGATTAAAGGTCTGGGGCAACGATCTTGGCCCAAGCGGATGGAATGGCGAATACCAGTCTAATGCAGAAAACACCTTAACCTCACCCGTTATTGATTGTTCTGGAAAGTCTGGAGTAACTATGACATTTGCCCGTTGGCTTACTATAGAAGAAAACCAATATGATCAGGCAGAAATTCGCGTGAATGGTAACCTCGTTTGGAGCAATCCAGCGGGTAGCAATCTAATCGATACCTCGTGGCAAATGCAGGATATTGATATTTCGAGCTACGCAGATAACAACGCGTCCGTGCAAATCGAGTTCAGATTAAAGTCTGACGGCGGTGTCGTATTCGGCGGCTGGAATATCGACGACTTTGAACTGTACACCCTAGGTGGTAGCGGGGGTTCAAGCGACGCTTTGACATTGTCTGGTTCAACTATAGGACAGCGCGGCCAAATCGTTAGCTACACCTTGAGTGCTATGCAGCCAAACACTGTCTATGGTTTATTAGTTAGCCGACAGAATAACGGCACAAGTATTTTCGGGCACCCCTTCGATATTGGCTCTCCGTATCAAATCGTGCGCACAGGCACTTCTGACGCTAACGGTCAGGCAGCAATCAGCTTCACTATCCCGATGTCGGTCGCATCAAACACCATTGTATACGTAGAAGGCGGCGCAAGGAACGGCGCTGGTGTTGACGACTCGAACTTGCTAACCCTACTTATTCAGTAGCAGCAGCAACCATCGGCGCTAACTCTCCGCGGGCATGCAGCTCGCGGACGAGATCGCCACCGCCAACAAATTCACCACCGATGAAAATCTGTGGGGTAGTTGGCCAGTCGGTAATAGATATTAATGTCGGCTTAATGTCTTGATGCTCAAAGATATCGATGACCTCGAAGTCACAGCCTACCTCGGTAAATACCTCGACGACTGCTTTTGAGAAACCGCAACGCGGAAACATTTTATTGCCCTTGGCAAAAACCAAAACGTGATTGTCAGCAATTGCTTGCTCGAGTTGTTGTTTGAGATCAGTCATTTTCAGAAAAGGTGCTTATTTGCACGGCGTGAATTTCGTTAGTACCGTCTGTCATATAAGGACGTACGGCCTCCATCACTTTTTTGTGTTGTTGGATCAAAGGCAGCTCAGCAAAGCCTGACCACACCACTTTTACCCCCCAATGATCGGCGGTACCGGTGAGATCTGTCACTTCACAACTAGCACCACTAATGGCGTCAGTAATTATTTTGGCTATGTCTTGATTTTCCATGAGGAGGGCATATTATATCTGCACCATGACAAAAATAGAAATTTACACTAAAAACGTTTGCCCATACTGCACTCTTGCCAAACGATTGCTCGAATCAAAAGGACTTGCCTGGGAAGAGATCAACTTGTCGACCAACCCCGAGCGCACTGACGAAATGCTTGAGCGTTGCGGCGGCCGCATGACGGTGCCCGAAATCTTAATCAACGATAAGCTAATTGGCGGTTTCGACGACTTGGCTGAGTTAAACAAGTCGGGTGAATTAGATACGCTAGTGAGTTGATTACCCGCCGAGTAAGAAATGCACGACATCACTTTCGCGCATTTGATAATCGCGCCCTTCAGTGCGCAACTTACCTGCAGCCTTAATCGCCTGCTCTGACTCGTGCGCGACCAGGTCATCAACCGAGTAAACTTCAGCACGAATAAACTGCTTCTCGAAGTCCGTATGAATAACACCGGCAGCCACGGGGGCACTATCGCCTTGATGAATCGTCCAGGCGCGCACTTCTTTTTCACCCGCGGTGAAATAAGTTTGCAAGCCAAGTAGTTTATAAACCGACTGAATCAAACGGCCAAGACCGAGCTCTGCAACACCGAGGTCTTCCATGAACATGTCACGGTCTTCGGCATCGAGGTTGCGCAGTTCTAATTCGAGGTCGCCACAAATAGGGATCCATTGGCAATTGTGTTCAGCGGCATGCTTAGCCACGGCTTGGCACCATTCGTTTTCGCCATCGAGATCGTCGTCAGCAACGTTTGCCACGTAAAGCATTGGCTTGATAGTCATCAAGAACATCGGCTTCAGATGCGCAAGTTCATCGGGCTTCCATTCGGCACTACGTAGTTGATGTCCATCGGCAAGAATAGTTTGCGCTTTCACGAAGGTCTCGTGTTGAGAAGAAACTTCTTTATCACCTAAGCGCAACTTCTTAGCTAAGCGAGCAATATTACGTTCGACCGTTGCCAAGTCGGCAAGAGCTAATTCCATTTCGATGATTTCAATATCACTCAATGGGTCGATCGCTTCGTCACGCAATACCTTTTCGCCACCGAAGCAACGCACCACTTGCATGACGGCATCACACTCTTTGATGTTCGATAAAAACTTATTGCCCATGCCCTCGCCTTCACTTGCGCCCTTTACCAGGCCCGCAATATCGACAACTTTCACCACCGCCGGAATCACTTTCTGCGTATTAATACGCGAGTGGATTTCAAATAGACGTTGATCAGGTACTTCAACGATCGCAGTATTAGGATCGATAGTACAAAAAGGGAAATTACCTACTTCGGCCTTAGCTTCGCTTAAGGCGCTAAAGATGGTAGATTTGCCTACATTAGGTAGGCCAACAATGCCGCAGGAGACGCTCATAGGGAGCAAATTGTAGCGTCGCGGTCAAATAAAACTAGAACAGCGGTTGGCCGTCCATAACCTCGGGCTGCTCTAGATTCATTGTCTTAAGCAAGGTCGGCGCAATATCGGCAAGGACTCCCTCACGCATTTCGACACCACTGAATGCATCGCTGATGAGCAGCAACGGCACCGGGTTAATCGTGTGCGCCGTGTGGACGTCGCCTGTAACCGGGTCGCGCATCTGTTCAGCATTGCCGTGGTCTGCAGTGATAGCCACCGTTCCTCCGAGCTCTAGCGCTTTATCGACAATCTGCTTCAGGCAAGCGTCAACGGCGCGCACCGCGGCTTCAGCGGCCGGGATAAGGCCCGTGTGCCCCACCATGTCAGAATTGGCGAAGTTAATCACATATTGCGCATGCTCACCGGCTTCGAGCTTATTCAGCACCGCAGCCGTTATTTCGTAGGCCGACATCTCGGGCTTTAAATCGTAAGTCGCTACTTTAGGCGACGGTACCAAATGCCTATCTTCACCAGCGAATTCAGCCTCGCGCCCACCATTGAAAAAGAAACTAACGTGCGCATACTTTTCGGTCTCCGCGCAGCGGAACTGGCGTAAACCAGCCTCGGAAATCACCTCACCTAAGGTAGAGTTAATTTCTAAAGGTGGATAAGCCACCGCGCAATCGAAACTTTCGCGATATTGCGTCATGGTCGTGTACTTCACACATGGACGACGCGTGCGGCTCAGTGGAGTAAAGTCGCCACCGTTTAAAAAGGCGTCGGATATTTGACGCACCCGGTCGGCACGAAAGTTGAAGCTAATCACCGAGTCGTTATCCTGAACAGACGCGCCACCGGCGATTAATGTCGGCTGCACGAATTCGTCACTTTCATCACGTGCATAAGCGTCTTGTAGTGCGCTGTTGGCGCTCGGAGCATCAAATGGTGCCTTACTGTTTACCATCACATCCCAAAACAATTGGGTGCGTCCGTAATTGGTGTCACGATCCATGCCCGAGTAGCGTCCACAAACGCTCGCAATGCTACCACCGTGGATGCGGCACATTTCTTCGAGTTGCTTAATGAACTTATCTGCGGAACGCGGCGCAGTGTCGCGACCGTCAAGCAAGGCGTGTACTTTTACTTGCTCTGACTTTAAGCCCATCGACTTTGCTAATGCGAGCAACGAATCGTAATGCTTGTCGGAGGAGTGCACTCCGCCGTTACCGAGCAAGCCGAACAAATGTAATGTAGTGTTATTAGCGCGCGCGTGTTCGATGGCATTACGCAACATACCATTACGTGCGAAGCTGCCGTCATCAATATCTTGATTGATACGCGAGATGGTTTGAAAAACGGTACGCCCGGCTCCGATGTTGGTATGCCCCACTTCGGAGTTGCCCATCAACCCAGCTGGCAAACCTACCTCGTGGCCACTGGCGGACAATAAGGTGTGCGGGTATTTCTCCCACCACGATAAAAAGTTATCAGCCGGCGCGTGGGTAATGGCGTTCGACTCGCTGGCCGCCGCATGGCCCCAGCCGTCGAGAACGAGTAGCAGAGTAGGTCGCAGTTTGCTCACTCGCTTAGTCTAACGACACCTTAGTCACTGAAAAACCCAAAGACTGAAACCACGGAACTAAATCTTCGCCGACGGCTGCGCTCCATACGGCGACACACTCATTCATGGTGTAGCTATTACGCGCCCCGCCTTCTTTAAGCAGTTTACGCTTAGCTTGGAAGTATTTGGCCATCGCACCTGGTCCATATTTTTCTTCGAGTTGTTCGAAAACGTAGTAAGACTTTCCCCAAATCAAATTACGGGGTGCATCTTCTGCTAGTGGATCTATTTCATTTAAATCGGGGTCTAACTTACGAGCGTTGGCAATTGCCCGCGCTAAAGTAGCATCCGCTTCTGGCATTTCTAAACGCTGGCCAACTTTGATGCCGAGGTAGGTGGCGATGGGCTCATTCCAGAGAGGCTCGGCATATGGCAACACCCACGAGTGACCCGCTTCGTGCGAGATTAATTCGACCATAGGGTAACGCTTTTCGGGGTAGTTTCCCCAGAAGGCGCCAATGGCAATACGTTGACCACTAGAAAATCCGCCGCCGCCGGTTGGCAAGATTAATAAGTTCTTAATCATGCCCGGCGAAGGTTCGACTCCAGTTATTGCGACCAAATGCGGGCGCACTAAAATATATTCGTTTGCGATGGCCTCGGCGAAAGGCATCGTGCCCTCATTAAACTCTAGTGTCAAAGGGCCGAGCTGCTTAGTTAATTCGGCCCACTGCCCATGCTGACCCTTCGTTTTATCTACGTCCTTGGCCTGCACCGAATTCAACAGTAAGGGACGCACCCAGTGCGCGTTAATAGGGTCCGAGTGGTCAGGCTTATGCCCAAACAATCCGCGAGAACCCAACAACACTAGGCCTTTACCGAACTGACGACGCGCCAATAGTGGGCGGCCTTTTTTGTCTTTGATGAGGTAAGTGTAATCACTGCTAAAAGCTAAGGTGTTGCCACCGTAATATTCGATCTCGCCCGCGGCAAGCGATGGCGCGGCAGTGAATGGTTTTTGTGCTTTTTGGTCGGAGAGCGCGCCGCCAAAATGTTTGATGAGCGGCAGCACCGCTGGGCCGTCGTTTGAATGATCAGCCATGATTAAGACAGTGCCACCCTCTCTAACGTATTCTGCAATATGAACGATAGAGTCTTGCGAGTATGGGATACGCCGCTCGCCGCCATCGAGTAACAACAAATTAGTGTTCGACAAATCGAGTTTAGATAATGTGCCCCAGTTACGGACGTCAGCGCCGTCCCCCTTAATGTACTGAGTGAAGAAGCGGCCGTCCATGTAGAAGCTGAA
>CAWWAN010000050.1:0-11003 GCA_963934925.1 uncultured bacterium
AACTAGATGTCATCTTCATAGATATCGACGATACATTGTTTGCGACTACCGACTTTGTCTCAGGCGCCCGTCGTGATGCATTGCAGGCCATGATTGACCGCGGCCTAAATGCTAATATCGATGACTTACTTGCGGAACTAGAATTAGTCGTCGCCGAGTTTGGATCAAATCACGATCATCATTACGATTTCTTGTTAAAGCGTCTGCCAGTCGAGGTCACCCAGAACGTCAATATCGACTTGATGGTTGTGGCCGGGGTAATTGCTTATCATAATGCTAAATGGAAGCAATTGCGGATTGGCGATGCTGATCGCCAGCTTTTACTCGATATTAAAAATTCTGGCATTCGACTCGGAGTCATTAGCTCGGGGTTGGCGCGTAAGCAAATAGAAAAGATATTGCGCCTCGAAATAGACAAATATATTGATCCTAAACTTATCTTTATTACTCATGGCGTAGGCGTTGCGAAATCTAACGTTCAACTATATGAATCAGCGATTGCGGCCACCGGGTGTGAGGCTTCACGAATCATGCATGTCGGAGACCATCCTTATCATGATATCGATGCCGCCAATGCCGCTGGAATGGTAACAGTGTGGGTGAGCGGTGGCGGAAAACATAGTGTTAATGAGCCGCGGACATCCCCGGCCTTCAAGATTGGCAGCTTTGCTGAATTGCGCGACGTGTTGGTGAGCAACTACGGGCTTAATGAGTAAATAAAAAAACCTCACTCGAAAGAGTGAGGTTTTGGCTAATCTTTTTTGTGAAAGATTAGTTGCCTAATTTTACTTCTAGTCGATCTTTCAATTCGTTGGCATCGATAATCGTCGCAGTGATCATTAGGATCACGTCACGGTTCTCAGAGGCTTCACCTTCTTTCTTGAATAGAAGGCTAAGGATTGGGATGTCCGACAAGAAAGGAATCTCGGCGCGTTGATCAATATTGAACAATTTCTTGAGTCCACCGATAACGACTGTGCCGCCGTCTGGTACTACAACAGTAGTTTTTACCGAAGCAACTTGCAGTTCAGGAAGTTGAATAGTAATCGGAGTTGTTAGACCAGCAAGTGAAGAAGTGAATTCCGCAATTGGACGCATGATGGTTGCGATAGTAGGGCGCAGCTCGAGGCTAACTGTTGTGCGATCTTGAGCGATAGTCGGGCGTACATCAAGAACGATGCCATCAGAAATCACGCCTACAACCGGGTCGGCAATAAACGATGCCAAAGCAACTTCTACATCGAAATCTTGGATGTAAGTGATTTGGTTAAGCATCGCAGCGTAAGCACGCTCGGTGTTCTGGGTCGAAAGCATTACTGAAGTCAACTCTTGTGCACGCTCGTCTTTGCGGACAGCGTTCATGATGAGGCTGTATTGCACATCGTCGATAAAGGACAATTGCATTGCAAGACCACCAGCTACGCCGAGGCGTGAGCCGTACTCACCAAGGATACCTTCGCTTCGTGCGCGGATAGAACCGTCGTCGCCTTCGCTGTAATAAGCACCAGCAGTAGGGTTAGACCCTGAGCCTGATGGTAGGCCTAGGCCGTTATCATCGAATGCTGCCGAGGAGTTGTCATCGAACCCTGAAGTGAGGTCGTCGAGAGGGATTAGCTCGCCAGCTTCGGTGCGTGCACCGCGCCAGTCCACACCGATTTCTTGCAGGTAATCTTTGGTGATAGTCAGGAACTTGGCCTCAATATTAACCATTGAAGAAGTGTAGCGACGGAACCCTTCAAGGAATGCTTCGATTTGACGGTGAACCTCAGGTGTGTGGCGCACGAACAATTGGCCGTTTTGGGCTTGGATTGAAACACCTTCGATGGAATCCCATGTGCCAGTTGCAATACTTTGTTGGACCAAAGTCGCAATGTTGTCAGGATCCATGATTGGCACAGGTTCGCCGACGGGGCCGCCCATAGGCAGTTCTTCTTCGTCACCCATTTGGAAACTACTGTCAGGCAATTGAATCCGGTCAATTTGTGGCGCCGCTTGGTCGACGATCATAGCTGTCAAATCGCGAATATCGTGTGGGCGCAGCACAAGGTTAGTAAAAGCATTGCTGAGGGTGGTAATGTAAACCACGCCATGACGGAAGCTATAAATGACGTCAGGCCCAGCAGCGTCTGTAATGATGTTAAGAGCATGCTCTACGCTAAGCTCGTGCGTCATAGTTAGGTTGAATTCGATGCCTTCGGCGTCGACGGCATCAATAGCGTCTGGCGTTACCACATACGGTATGCTCGTGAACGTGCGCAGTTGATCAATGACGGTTTCTAAAGATGTTTCACCTTCAAATACTAGGCTTGGGATTCGCTGGGTAGCAATTTCTTGCTTAATCAAACTGTTTTCGGCAGAGTTTTCATCTTCATCTGGAAGCTCTCGATACTTCTTGCGTAACTCATTAATCTTACGCCAGTGTTCCGTGTCAGGAAGCGTGACAATGTCCGTGATTAGTATGCGAGCCTCTTCAATATCTTCAACCCAAGTAAGGTAGCGCTCGGCACGGGTTTTAACCCATTCATCCTCAAGGTGAAGATGGCGAGCTTTTTCAGCAGCTGAGTGCAACTCGGCGGCGCGTGCGTTCAGAGGGTCTTCCTCAACTAGACCTGCAGTTAAAGAGATTGTCTTGTCAAAGTTGCCTGCTGCGAAGTTTTCGATAGCGTCTTCAAGGATGCCATCGCGGCGCAGGCTTTGACGCTCGACTTCGAGTTGACGCTCTTCTTGCAGAGCGTTGAATGATTCGCGCGTAGCTTCTTCGCGTTGACCGGAAAGGGCAGCATCTCGCTGCGCAGTGACTGCGCTAAGCAAGCTAGAGACATCGCCAGCCAATGAGCCCCAGTTGATGTTTAGGTCGCTGCCATTAATAATACTGCTCGCGAGGTTAAGACGACCTAAAGCCGCGTCGTAGTTTCCCTCAGCACGAAGACTGTGCGCCGCTTCTAAATTGGCGCGAGCATCGGCTTGCAAACGTTCTCCGCGAGCTTTAGCACGAAGCAGAACATCGTCGCTAGAGCCAGTGATGTCAGTGCTCGTTCGGCCAAGAGCAATTTGGACTTGCTCGAGTAATTGCACGGCTTCAGATGCACTGGCATCTAGGCTTAGAGCAGCAAGAAGATTGTCTTCCGCTTCAAGCAAGCGCGCATCGGCATATGCTTGGCGTGCATGAGTGACGTGCTCGCGAACCATCATGGCGATTTGTTGCTGGCGTAGCGACTCAGCAAGTTGAGCTTCTTGAACAAGGTCAGTTTCCTCCTGTTGCTGCGTAACAGCAGTCCCTTCGAGTTGCGTCTCAAGGGTGGAATCAGAAGATGCGCAAGCGCCAAGAAAAAGCGCAAGCGAGACGGTGAAAGCGGAATTAAGGAGTGTTTTCATTTTTTATCGCGTAAAACGACATTAAAGAAGGCGGGGGATTCGGAGTGGCCCTGTGGCATCACAGGGTGTGACAGATTAGCAATTCTCGGCGGTATTCGCCATGCCAAAAGATGCCTAAATCGACTAAATCACGTGGTTTAGTCTTGTTCTTGAGTACCAGCGAAGGACACCTTCTGGAACTTTTCGCGAATAACGACATCAAGCAGCACTACGATGTCACCATATACAACACCCTTTCTGGCATCGAGAGAGACAGGGGTCTCGTCAATGCTGTATTCCGGGCTGTCTAGCAGTGTCTGTAAAAACGTAGTCAACTCTGGTATGGGGTCCTCAGGGTTAGTTATAGCGAAGGGGTTGTAGCGGAACTTTTGCTCACCGATTTGCACTTTTATCTCGCGCCCCTCATACAGAAGGAGGCCTTTGGTGCCTTTCTCATCAATAAGCTCTCCTGGCTCTGCAACCTTTATCAAAATGTCAATCTTGTCAATCTCCTCAGCTTCAGAGGTGGACGTACCACGATCTTTAGGCAGGGCAGCATCGAGGCGGCCTTCTAAGATTTTGAACTTGAGCGTAACAATGAAGAAAATAAGTAACAAAAACGTAACGTCGATCATCGGCGTCATGTCAGTCTTAACTTCTTTGAATTTTTTCTTTTTACGGCTCATAATTAGTTACCCCTTGCCGCTTCGCGTGCCTTCACGACATTCGGGTCTTCAGAAGCTGCCAGTTGTACTTTCCAGATAAGAATGCCATCGCGTGTGCAGACTTCCATGATCTTTTGCAGGTACTTGAACGGTGTATTGCGGTCAGCACGCAGAAGGATCGGATCGTCAGGGAGCTCTTTGCCAAGCTTCTCGTCCATGACCCGTTCAAACTCAGGAACCCATACGAGCTCCATTGTTTCCGCAAGCTTCCAGTAGTAGTCTGGGCGGCCACGACGAATAGGGTCGGTGCGCCCACCCGTATCGATGTTTGGGAAGTACAGGATTTGCCCACGCCAAACGATGTCGGACCATTCTTGATTGTCAGGGATGTCGACCCCAAGAGTTTCGCGATATTGCTTAACGATACTAGCAGGGACACCGCCAGCGGGGAACCAACGAACGTTAAGTATCTGACGGCGCTCTGGAGGCTCGTCGTGCCCAGCTTCCATTGCAATCGGAAGCTTGAGCTCTTCGAGATCTTTTTTAGACATGTCGTTCACCAAGATGAAGAAAATAATCAACAAGAATGTCATGTCGATCATCGGCGTCATGTCGATTTCGATCTCTTCGGCTTCTTTTTTTGTCTTAGACATTGCTGCTACTTATTCTCACTACGGAATCTTTCGAACAAGTCTTCAACCATGGTGCCAATCTCTAGCTCCATCATTTGAACTTTGTTACGGAAGAAAGCATAGAAGGCTGTTGTCGGAATCGCCACAACAAGGCCAAGCACTGTTGTCATTAGAGCCAATGAAATAGTACCCGCGAAGTCGGCAGGGTTTACACCACCAGCACCAGCAGAACTAATCTTGGCGAAAGCGCCAACCATTCCCCACACCGTACCGAACAAACCCATCATAGGGCCTAGACCAGCAATAAGGCTCAGCCAGCCAACTTTTTGCTGAAGCTTAAGGTTTTCTTCTTCGTTTTTCTCTTCGAGGTGCTTCTCTATAGTAGCGAAAGGATGCCCAATCTTCATGATGCCTTCGCGGACCACATTGGTCAGGTAGCAAGGCTCAGCTTCGCATAGCTCTTTTGCCTCTGCATGGTTGTTGTCGTTTAGCAACTCTTCAATCTCTTCGAATAGCTCTGTTGGAGCTAGCTTTTCGCGCTTGATGGTCATGAAGTGCTCGATGACCAAGGCCATAGCGACGACAGACATAAGAATAATGAAGGCACCAATTGCACCGGCATTCTTGATGCCGTCGATAATGGATGCGCCGCCTTCCTCTGCTGCAAGCAGTTGAGGTGCGGTTAGTAGTACGCCAGCTAGTGCTGGGATGAAGTTACGAACTTTTGACATGATGGTAGTTTGTTTTTTACGGGAGAGTCGCCGCAGTTTGAAGTGTCGATTCTAGCAATCTCAGGAGGTTTATAGACCTTCAGAGTTGGCTTTTATTGCCCAAGTTGAGTTAGGGTAATTTTTTGTCAGGCGCATGGCGGCTGAGCGTGAAGACTTTGTGTCTTCGAGTTTGGCGCTCACAACAGCTAGTTTATACAGAGCTTGTGGCGTGACATTCGGTGAAGCTGGCATGACTGCAACAATTTTCGCCAACTGCAGCTGTGCCGAACGTAGCTCATCGGCTTCGATAGCAGCTTCCGCAAGGCCTAGCCAAGCAGCTGAGCGCACAACAGGCGTCGTTGATTCGCCATCGGCTAGCTCTTTCCAATAGGTCTGAGAGGCATTCACCCCCTCTATAGCTTGGATAGCTTGCCCATTTAGGATTTGCACCTGAGAGTGGAGGCCACGTGCCTTGCTCAGGAGTGCCGGTGGTGTTTCAGTGTTGCGAATCATGCCGCCTAAGGTGTCCCTGAGAGAACTAAGGCGACTTTGCGCCGACTGGGCTTGTCCGCCAATTAAAAAAGCTTCACAGCGAATAACGTTCGCTTGAATCTCGATGTGGCGAGCCAGGGTTTCGGCGAAAGCTAGATTGGATAGCTCTTCCATCATTGAAGCAGCACCGTCAATGTCGCCCGTATTTGCCAAGGCACGGGCCAATGACATTTGTGCACGCGGCAACCAGAATGAGCGAGGATTTTCGCTTACCCAAGTATTGAGTAGGGCGATAGCGGCACCGTATTGCGGAGGGTCAATCGCAGCCCAAGACATTAAAGTTTCGGCATTGCGTAGGCCAGCAAAGCTTTTCATGTAACCGGCTTCGGATTTAGAGGCAGCTTCGGCAAAAGCATTGCTCGCGTTCATGAAGTCAAGGCCGTCAAGCGAGACCTGTGCTTGACGCATTAATGCCGTTGCCGCCGGAACGACTTCGAGAATGTCTTCGTTAGCTATAACGGTTGCATCTTCTGAGCCATCAACAACGATAGTTACGGCACTCAAGTTGATGTCGGAGATCTCGCCAAAAACTTTTGAGCCATCAAGCAAGTCCACTCGTGATTGAGCAGCAAAAAGGACTAATGATATAGTGGTTAAGATCATGATGTTATTTCTGGTCTAAAATCCATTTCAGAGAAGCAGCAACGTGAGGCCCAGCAATGTTTTTGCCGAGGTTCGGTGCCTGGAGGCTAAGAGCCCTAACGAATGTAGTGTGCCTGCCCATGTCGGCAGGGTTAGTCCGATGGCGCTGGTACAGCACAAAAGCTTGAGTGGCCTGCGCTTCCCACCATGCCGGGTAGTAGTACTTGTTACCCGAGTTGTCGGGGTCGATGGCCACGAAGTCTTTCGCTTGGAACTCCGCAATCTTGACAATGCTTTCCGCAATTTCAGAAGCTGTGGCAAGTGCTTCTGGCGAGAGTTCGCCAGGAATAACACGTATTTGATCTCGTAGTCGTGTCTTGCTCGGGTCATAAAGCAAAAAGCCGGCTTTCACTTTTACGGCCGCTGTTTTCACCCGAAGATTTTTAGGGCGCGACTCAAGCAGCGAGTCAATGATTCCTACAGCGCGGCCGATTTGACCTTGCTCTAGCATGGCGTCAACATATCCTATCTCAGCTTTAAAGCGGAAAGCATCGGTAAAATCACTCGCAGATGCGTGCTCGTTTAAAACCAGCTCGTACATCTTGCTAGCACCTACATGGTTGCCCGTCCTACTCAAGAGATCAGCTTCGCCAATCAAGTTTTGCCAACGCGGTGTTCTAGAGTTACTGTTGAAATCGTGAAGGTACTTTGCCTCTTGCATCAAGATAGGCGATTGCTGGTCTAAGATGTTAGCGGCAGAAGAAAGCTTGTTGTAGTGCCTATAGATGTAGTAAGAGCCGATGGATATGCGATCGCTACTAGCGCCGATCTCGTGCATAGACTCGTATTCGGCTATAGCGCCATCGATGTCGTTTAGCAGTATGAATGCTTCGATGCGGTAGGTCATCGTCGCGAAAGCGAGTGACGGCTGAGAAGGGTAGCGCTCGAGGAAATTCTCGAAGCTACTTAGTACACCAATACTATTCTTGTCACGGCGCTGCGCCAAGCCAAGATAGAACACAGCTTCTGGTTCTTTGTCTCTGCGAACCTTGCGTTGCAAAGGATCCTGCGGAGCATTAGCATCGTCAGTAATGTAGTTATTCACATAGTTGCTGAGGATTGCTGTTGAGCGCGCTGAAGCGGTTGCGTCAAATTCACTCGCGTCGTACTCGGCAATACCAATAGCAACAAGGGCCAGTTCGTAGTAACCGTTATCACTAGGTATCTCAGCTAGCGATTCAATAGCCCGTTGGTAGGCCGCCGCTGCTTTTCGTGATTCGGTGCTTCCTGATTCGGTGCCATCAGCGGCACGTGCGGACGCCTTTGCTAGCTTGAGTAATTGCTTCGCCTGATTCCATTCAAGGTTGTCTCCGCCTCCGCCCAAAACTTGCACGGCCACAGTAGCCTCGCCGCTGAATTCTCGAAGAATCTCGTCGTTTGGATTGTCTATCGAGAGTTTCTCAGCTGCTTTCTGCCACTTGCTGGCATTCTTAAGTGCGTACTCTTCGTGGTCCGGGTAGCTCTGGTAACCCACTTGGTGAGTAACCATTGCCAATAGAGCCTCGTTCTGTTTCGACCAAGACAGACCTAGGTAGTAGTATGCTTTTGGCCCGATTTCGCTGCTCAATGCGTCTAGCCGCGGAACCAACAAGCGAAAGCCATCGACCGCATCCGCGAAGCGCTTTTGAAAGTAAGCACCCTCAGCGGAACTGTAAAGGATATCAAGAGAGATGTCGGCATCGGCAGGAGCTAATGAAATAGCGCGGCCCATAACCGAGTTCGCTTGTAGTCGTAGCACATTGCGTTCGTTCGCCGTCGCAACAGCGGAAGCCAGATTGATAGCTTCAGCCGAGCGCCCTTCAGCAACCATTTGCTTAGCAGCAGATAAGCGCAGAGTCGAGCCCATACGGCTAACAGTCACTTCGTTGCTGGCCACCCAGGACTCGAAGTTGTTATAGGTGTTCCAGAAGCTGACGATGTCGTTGCTGCGTTGGTACATTTTCGCCATACCAAGCATGGACTCTTGGCTAGCGTCTTGAAGTTGCGCAATGTAACTTAGCCCGAGATTGTTACCTTCTTGATCTATGAGGTCGGTAACTTGCTCAGTTACGTACATGTAATAATCGGTAGCATCTTCGTATTGACCAATAACAGCAAAGCAATCGGCAAGGGCAGAGTAAGCACGTTGCTGTGGCAAGAAGGGTGCGCCCAAAGCAAATTCCGAAAGTAGGTCAATGGCTTTTTCGGCCTTTTGACCACGGTCGAGTGAGTCCGCCTCATATAGCTCTGACCAATAGCGGTAGACGAGCGCGCGGTTGTAGACCGAGGGCAGATAGTCGGTATATTCGGTGCTCGCTTTCTCAGGATCGTCGTCCGACAGGTTCTCCCACCACGAAATGACAGAGTTCATGCCAGACAATGCCGCTTTAAATATCCCCTCGGCCTGCTCGCTTGCTTTAACTAAATCGCCACTGCCAATGCCGCCGCTATTGATAAGCTGGCTTAAAGTTTGGCCGTAAATAAAGGCCAAAGTACCAAGATTAGATTGTGCCTTAGTTGCACGCGATGAACTTGGGTCGCTCTCGAGATACGCGGAGTAAGCCTCGCCTGCTTCGCCTAGCGAGAATAGACGTTCTAGCTCATCTAGTTTTCGACCAGCAACCATGCGCAAGACATCGCAGCGTGCTAGTAACAAATCAGACTTGCCATCTGCAGAGGTCGCAGAAGCAAGAGAACGTTCGACCAACTTTCCAGACCAGTAGTCGAGACCAAACTCGGCTGTGATAGCTCGAGCAGCATCGGCGTTCTTGGATGCTAGTAGGTCGGAGCCGCCTTGCTGAGGCAGGGCGAACATGAGGCAAAGGGTAATTCCTGTAATCATTTAGCGCAGAATTATTTTTCGGGGGCTTTGAAAAAGCCGGAGACGTATAGTCGTCTCCGGCAGCACAGTTTCACGTTTTCTTACAGGCGGGTAGGAACCGGGGTAGGCTCGTGCTCTTCTGGAAGAATAATTTTAGCTGTAAGCAGAATCAGCAACTTTTGGTAAGTCTCATACTGCCCTTTGCGAGAGAAAAAGAACGAAAGAATAGGAATGTCACTAAGGAACGGGATACCTGATTCTAAGCTTTTCTCCTTAACAGTCTTCATTCCGCCTAGCAGGAGCGTTCCTCCGTCTGGTACCAATGCGCGAGTACGAACTTTCTGCAGTTCTAGCTCGGGCAACATCAGATTGACAGGCGAACCCGTACCCAGTGATGTTTGCAAGGTGGCGATAGGGCGCTTTAGCTTTGCCACTGTAGGGCGAACGTCAATCCATACGAAGCGACGATCAGCAGTGACAACAGGGCGGACGTCAAGGAAGACGCCGTCGTTTGCCACTGAAACAATTGGGTCTGCGATAGAAGCAGATGATGCGATTTCAACATCGAAGTCTGAAATGTAAGAAACCTGGTTGGCGACAACTAAGCTAGCACGTGCAGTATTATGAACCATCAAACTAGGCTCGATGACCAATTCTGAACGCTTAGATTTTTTAACGGCTCGCAAAATCATTTGTAGCTCGGTGTCGTCTAGCCACGCGTACTGCATTGCAAAACCACCAGAAGCTTCGAAGTCGTCATCACCATAGCTAAGCTGACTGTCGTAAAGTTGCTCGGTACGTGAGATGATGAGTAAGTCTTGACCCGATTCAGAGTATGCAGCGCCAACATCTTGGCCAGTACCCAAAACGCCTGGTGCACCAGGAGAACCATAGTTCGTGGAGTCGCCGAAGTCATTAAAGACGTTGTTGATGTCACCAGAATCACCAGGAACTCCCGATGTAGCATTGTCACCTAAGCCACGGAAATCAACGCCAACGTCTTCGAGGAATGAATCTTCCACAAGCAGGAATCGAACCTTGATGTCAACCATGATATTGGCTGGCTCACGAAGGTCTTCCAGCATTTGCGCGATTTCATCAAGAACTTCTGGACGGTGGTGCGCGATAAGCGTGCCGTTTTCGATGCTGAGAGAGTGTAGCTCGCCGTCCCATGAATCAGGCTCGATGCTTTCTTCGATAGTGGTCTGCAGTTCGTCCGCAGAAAGAACGGTAGCCTCGGATTCGGGCAGTTCTTCTTCACTTGGCTCGATGCCACCTGAAGGAGCTAGATTGTAGTCAGGTAGGGGGAAGTCCTTAATCGTGTTGACGATGTCACGAACTTCGTACTGACGTGTAACGGATTCGGTGTCAGCTTCGTCGGATGTCACAACATAAACAGCGCCATTGCGCACAACAAACTTAACCTGGCGTAGCATGACGTCTTCCATGATGCGAAGTACGGTACTAATAGGTAGTGGGTTTTTGAAGTTGATGCGAATCATTTTCAAGTCTTCATCAATGTCGTCTTGAACCGCGCGCGTGATGAAGAAGTTCACTCCAGAAAAGGCACTTAGGTTAGGCACAATCTCTTCAAGCGAGTTATCGAAAGACGGGGTAATCAGCGTGTTGTTAAGTTTCTCGTTGATTC
>CAWWAN010000051.1:0-10729 GCA_963934925.1 uncultured bacterium
AAGCACTCAAACAAATAAAAGAAGTGCAACAGATGACCACGCGTCAGTCCCTGACATTTCTCAGCTTGATCAATTTAGGTATTAATACAGGCGTTTGTCAAGAAATTGGTTTTAGCATGAACCCACATCGACTGTTGCAGCTTTCATTCGCTGTGCAGCCTGGCCATTTGCAAATGGCAGCGGCAATCAGCATGAATGCCGATCAACGCGACACTGCACGAGCAGATCGCATGCGCCTCGAACTCGGATTTAGTGATGGACGCAGCGCTTGACACTTTAAATCGACCGCAACATAGCTTGCGTTTATCTGTCATTGATCGTTGTAATTTTCGATGCGATTACTGTATGCCACAAGATACTTATCAGTGGTTGCCGAAAGACGACATCCTCAGTTTTGAAGAGATGGGGCGGTTGGCGCGCGTTTTTGTCAAAGCAGGCGGGCGTAAAATTAGGCTCACGGGTGGCGAGCCATTACTGCGTAAAGACTTATCTCTTTTAGTAGAAGAATTAGCGGCTATTGATGGACTGCAAGAATTAGCGCTTACCACCAACGGCTATTTTCTTGAAGGGCACGCGCAGTCACTTAAAGATGCTGGTTTGCAACGATTGAATATCAGCCTCGACACTCTCATTCCCGAACGTTTTATTAGTCTCTGCAAAGTTGATGGTTTGCAGCATACTCTACGCGGGATTCGCGCAGCCGCAGCGGTAGGTTTTGAAAAGACCAAACTCGATATGGTCGTTATTCGTGGACAAAATTGTGACGAACTTATTACGATGCTAGAGTTTGCGCAATCGGAAAACGTAGAACTGCGTTACATCGAATACATGGATGTCGGCGGTGCGCTTAACTGGCGTGAGGGGAAGCTGGTGACTTCAGAAGAAATCCTGACGACTTTGTCGGAACATTTTGGTCCCATAGAAACGATCGAAGCGGTTTTCGCTTCGGCGCCAGCGAAAGTCTATCGACTGGCGAACGGCTATGAATTCGGCATCATTGCTTCAATGAGCAAGCCTTTTTGTGCGGATTGCGATCGCAGCCGCGTGACGGCCGATGGTAATTGGTACTCATGCCTTTACGCAACGAGTGGTGAGAACTTGCGCGATGCTATTCGCGCAGACGACGAGGTGAAGTTGCTAGAACTTTGGCGCCAGTTATGGTTAACCCGAGATGCGCAAACTGCCGTGAAACGTAGCGCTCTTGAATCTCGTCAAACGTCTTTTGATATCGATGAACTACTCGCCGACCCGCATTTAGAAATGCACACCCGAGGTGGATAAAAAAATGAACGCTCTCCTTTTTACTAACGCAATAATCTTTGATGGCGACAAATTTGTCGACGCCGACAGCCTCCGGGTAGCCGATGGTGTGGTTACTGAAATAGGTGCCCAACTGACTGCGAACGACGGCGAGCAAGTCATTGATGTCGAGAAAAAATGGTTGCTGCCTGGTTTGGTCGATTGCCACGTTCACTTCCGAGAACCCGGATTGGTGCGCAAAGAAGGATACGTCTTTGGTTCGCGCGGAGCATTGCACGGTGGGGTAACGACGGTTTGTGAAATTCAAAACAATCCACCACTGATGAGCACGCCGCAGCTGTTGCAACAAAAGTTAAATGACTTGCGTGGAAAATCCTTTGTTGATTACGTCCCTTACGGCTCGTTGGTAGAAGAATCACTCGAACATTTGCCCGAGTTGGCGAAACTCTGCCCAGCGGTTAAATGTTTTTTGGGCTGCTCCACGGGTGCTGGCGGAGTCGCAGATACAGCAACTCTGAGGCGCTGGTTCGCAGCAGCAGCAGCAGCCAAAATCAAAGTCGTCGCTCACTGTGAAGATAACTCCATCATGGATGCTGCGACGGTCGCGCTCGGTGATGACCCACAATTAGGCTCACGCCACGATCTACGGCGTTCCGTTGCCGCAGAAGTAGAGTCCGTGCGCGAAGCCATTGGCGTTGCTATTGAAGTCGGATGCGAGTTGCATGTTTTTCACATCAGTACTTTAGCGGGCGCGCAATTAGTTATAGAAGCTGCTGCAGCCGGCCATCCTATCACTGGTACAACCGCTCCGCATTACCTGGTTGCCGATGCTGAGCAAGCCCATGCCATTTCGCAAAATCGTTTTAAAGTCAACCCTTCCATTAAATACGCTGAAGATAACGCCGGCTTGGCGGCATTAATCGCCGACCGCAAACTTGCAGGCATCGGTACTGATCACGCGCCACACCCGCTAGAAGAAAAGGATCGCCCCTATGCAAAGGCGCCATCCGGATTCCCCTCAGTTGATTTGTTGTTGCCGCTAACCGTCGCCGCTGCGGACAAACATGATGTCGCCATCGAAGATATGCTGCATGCGGTAACTCTTGGCCCAGCTAATGAATTCGGGCTTAATAAAAAAGGAAGGCTTGCCGTTGGCGCAGATGCCGACTTGGTAATAGCTGACCCGCAATTGACAGCGGATGTCGATGCCACGAAATTGCCGTCGCGTTCTCGCTGGAGCCCGTATGATAAGCAGTGCCTGCGCGCTTTCCCGCAACAAGTTTATTTGCATGGTGCATTGGCATTCTCGAACGGCGAAATAGTCGGCGAGGCTCACGGTCAACCACTCTTTGATGACAAACGCATTGTTTCCTAAAGATTATTTCGCGGCGCTGCAACAGGTGCCGCTTAATAATAGGTATGCCGACTATTCGAATTCCGCGGCAGCGAGGGCTGCCCAGCAGCGCTCAGTAAATCGTCGCGAATACCAAGCCGGAGACCCTCGGCAATCGGTCGATTGGCGCGCTTCAGCACGGTCTCAAAAGTTGATGGTGCGTCCTCAACAAGACGCGCCTACGCGCGGTTTAGTACTATGCCTTGATCGCTCGGCATCGTTATTGCTTGAATCAGAAGATCGTGATTTTGCCCAGCGTCGCTTGGCACTTGCGCTCGGTCTGCGTTGCTTGCAAAGTAAAGCTGAGTTGACTGTTGTGGCTGGCGCGCAGTTCTGTACTTTTAAGTCTGTCGCTCAAAGTAATGCTTTGCAAGATTTCCTGAGTGAACTTTCCACTCAACCGGGCGCCGATGTGAACTTAGAGTTAGTGCCGAAATCATTTAGTACCGACACATTGGTCTTACTTGGTTCTCCCTGGTCGTCGCATGAGGGCATTGCCCAAGCTTCTTTTTTTGCCACCCGTTTGCGCTCACTGTTGTTAGTCTCAGAGCGCGAATGCAATTTGCCGCATCAAAAGCTTATGTTGCAGCATGCGTCTGCCGAAGAGCAACTAAATGTTGATTGGCATGCCAGTCCGCCGCAATCACGCTTCGACAACTATGTCGAGACGCAACTAAAGCAGCTACGGCAATATGGCTTTGATAGCGCAAGTTTCGCGTGCCCGCCAACTGCTGATGCCGTAAAACTAATCGAGTCAAGTCATGAGTTTTTACTTCATTAACGCATTTATGCTGCTCTTGTTGGTGCCGGTGCTGGCAATTATTTGGCCGTGGCGTAAACGCAAACCTCGTCGATTTGTTATCGGTGGCTTCTTCGGCGAACAAGGGCAGGGCGCGCAAGCAGAAGTTCAGGCTATGTGGCCACGGTGGTGGCTGTTGCTGCTTGCTAGTTGCTGCTTAGCAATCATTGCCATGTCACAACCGCGCTTGGTCAACGAAAGCAATGCTGCACCGCAGGCCCCAACACCTTTCATTGTCAGTGCTGTGCCAATAACTAGTGAAACTGCCCGCGCACAAATAGTAGATGCTGATGGCGGATTAAGTTTACACGACCTGCCGATTGAAAAAGACTTGTCTATCCAATTCAAGGAAGACCGCTATCAGTTTTCAAATCTGCAGATATCTCTGCCACCTACGGGTGAGCAGTGGCGAAATGTGTTTAAAGCGACTTGGCCTTTGGTAGAAATTATAGAATCAGCTGATTTCGTAGTGGTATTAAACAATGAGTCACTCACTTTTGCCCAGGCATTCCCGATTGATTCTGCAGTGACTCCGGAGAAGACTGCCGCATGGATTCACGACTTGCGTATCGCCGTCAATGAATCTCATCCACGGCGCGAGTATGCTGCTTTGCTAAACCAAAGTGAAAAATCTACAAACCGGCACACCGTTTTGCTAGCGCCATGGTTGGCCATTGCTGCCGCGTTGTGTGCGTTATTAAGTTTAGTGTCGTCGAAGCGCGTTAGCGTTTAGTCCAGCCGCCACATCCGTAGCGCGCTTACCCACAAAGCGGACGATTAGTAGCAAGGCGAGCATGCCCACAGCAAGGCACACGAAAGGGCTAGCCCCCCATAGTGCAACCGGCAAATAGGCACACGTTATCGCTACTACTGCAGTCGCAATCGCGTATGGTGCCTGAGTGCGTACGTGCTCGATGTGTCGACAGTGCGAAGCTGTAGAACTGAGAACCGTGGTGTCTGAAATCGGTGAACAATGATCACCGAAAATAGCGCCCTCGAGTACAGCGCCAATCGACAGTACTAGCAGAGTGTGTCCGCCGATGTCCACTTGTTCACCTAGTTGGTAGGCAAGTAAAACCACATTGGGTTGCAGAATCGCCATCGTCGTCCACGAGCTACCCGTAGCGAAAGCAATCAAGCACGCTGAGGCAAACAAAATCACTGGCAGCCATAGAGGTGACATGATGTCGTAGAAGCAAGCAACTAAGAAATGAGCCGTGCCGAGATCTTCACATATTTTTCCGATGCCCCAGGCCATCAATAACACCATGATGGCGTCCTTGAATAACACTCTTACGCCTTGGGTGGTCACTTGCGCGATTTCTTTAACACTAAGGTGCTTGGGACGCAAAGACATGATTATCGCTAAGATAAAAGCTGACAGTGACCCCAAGTAAATTGCGTAGGTGCTATCCGAGGCGCCAAGAACATGCCGCATGTAATCGAAGCCACTCGTCTTGAGAGCAGCGATGGCTTCCGCTCCGCCGGCAGCGGCATCAGCAGCAATGGAAGTGGCTCCTAGATAGTAAATCAAAAACGCCGTGCCGAAAATCATTACTACAAGGGGTAGCAAGCCATTGCGCCCTTGTGGGACGACACCTTTTTTTGCTTCAATGCGGTCTGCGTCCGTTGCGGAATCGTCGCGCGTGCTGCCAGAGTTGCGCGCCTTCGCCTCTACTTGAAGCATCGGTCCGAAGTCGCGTTGTAGCCACACGACAACACCAACCATGAATAGTGCTAATAAACAATAGAAGCGATATGGAATGGTTTCGAGAAATAAAGAATATCCCTGTGATTCACTCATGCCGATAGTCGGCAACTGCGGAGCAAAGGTGCTGATTTGATAGGCCACCCAAGTGGATAATACAGCAACGCCAGCGACTGGAGCAGCGGTGCTATCTACGATGTATGCGAGCTTGGCGCGCGAAACATTTTGCTTGTCGAATAGTGGGCCGCAAGAATTGCCAACGACGATGGTGTTGGCGTAATCATCGAAGAAGATGCCCATGCCTAAGAAGTAAGCTACAGCTTGCACACTGCGCGAGTTTTTAGCGAAGCGAGTCAGTGAATTAACCATGCCATCAATACCGCCGTTACGCGTGATTAAGGCGACTGTTGACGACAAGAAAATGACGAAGGCTAAAATTTCGAGGTGGAAAGCATCGAGCAGGATATCGTGATATAAAATATCGACAAACAACAAATGCGCGGTAGCGATGATGTTGAGGCCACTTGAATAAGTAGCGATGAATCCGCCGAGGACGATGCCAGCTCCCAGGGATAGTAAAGTACGGCGCGTTATAAACGCCAAGAAAATAGCGAGCAACGGCGGCAATAGAGACAGAGCAGACGGCCGCATTTCCGCGCTCTGCTCTGGTTTGACTACATACTCTGCAACGCGCTCTCCTTCGTAGCCTAAGGGTATGCTGAACACGCCCGCGCTATATTCAATAGCTTGCTTTTGAGCGACCTTAAAAGTGCCACGTAGCGCGTCCTTAGCAATCGCGACATTTTCGACATCCCAGCTAAGTAGCAATAGATTCGCGGGATTATCATTGAGCTTTAACTCTCCAGCGACGAACGGCGGCACCATCTGCGAATCGAGGCGGTTGACGTCAGGTTCTAGCCTGAAAATCGAAATCAACAGTACGGCAAAGGCAAGTAGGGCGAGGAGTCGCGTGCGCATGGTGGATACGTTATTCTATATGGGTCTCAAAGACAAGCATGGACTTCATTCTACTCGCATTACTCTGTCTCTCTTTAGCTGCTTTAGCAGTTATCGCGTGGTATCTGCGTAAGCAGTTGCGGCGTTTTGAGGCGCGATTTGACGACTTCAAAGCATTGCGTTTTATGCCTGATCGTATTCAAGCTCTTGCCAAAGAAATAGAATCGATGCAAATTAGCGATGTACGCGACGAGCTCGATAGCATCCAAGCCACCTTACGTCGCATCGAAGACTTAAGTGTCGTGCCAGCCGATTCCATTACCCGAGAATCAACATTGCCACGACATCAACAGTTGCGGGCTTTAGTCGCGCGCGATTTGCTCTCTCGCGGCTATGTTGACATCGTCATTGATAGTGCCGATGAAGAATTATCGGCCGAGCAAGTGCAGGTCGCATTGACTGCCAAACGCAATGGAGCCATCGTTACTGGTGTGGTAAGTGTCGACCACGACATCATTACCGACATTAATCTAAAGGCGCATTACATTACTTTCCCATAATACTTTTAAAATGGCGACAATCGTACGTATCTCTGAGCTAAAAGCTCATGACGGTGAAACAGTAACCCTTCAGGGTTGGCTCTACAACTCACGCGGTAAAGGAAAAATTATGTTTTTACTGCTGCGCGATGGCAGTGGTATTTGCCAGTGCGTCACGGTTAAAGCCGCAGTCGGCGAAGAGCGGTTTGCTGAATTAAAAGCATTGGGTCAAGAATCATCACTGACTATTACTGGCAAAGTAAAGGTCGACGAACGCGCTCCAGGTGGTGTCGAGCTTGATTTGATTTCTGCCGAGATTATTCAAAATGCTTCGGATTACCCGATTGGCAAAAAAGAACACGGCCCGTCGTTTTTGTTAGACAACCGCCATTTGTGGTTGCGCTCAAAACGCCAGATGGCTTTGATGCGTCTGCGTCACCGCGTGATTAAATCATTCCGTGATTACTTAGACAACGATGGCTTCTTCTGTGTGGACTCACCTATTTTTACGCCTAACGCATGCGAGGGGACGTCGACATTGTTTGAGACGGACTACTTCGACGATAAAGCCTACCTGACCCAGTCAGGGCAACTTTACGGGGAAGCTTCTGCAATGGCTTTGGGCAAGGTCTACTGTTTTGGCCCAACTTTCCGCGCCGAAAAATCTAAGACGCGTCGCCACCTCACCGAGTTTTGGATGCTCGAGCCAGAAATAGCTTACGCCGATCTCGATCAAGTGTGTGATGTCGCTGAAGGCATGTTGCGCTACACCCTGCGTCAAGTTCTTGAGCATAACCAAACCGATTTGGATGACCTCGAGCGCGATGCCACAGTGCTCGAAGCTTATGACGTCGACTTCCCGCGCCTGACTTATACCGATGCTGCGAAAATGCTCATGGCTTGGCAAGAATCCGGTGAGTATGAATCTGATTTCAAACCTGGCGATGACCTTGGCGCGCCCGACGAAACGATGCTCGGACAACATTATGGTTGCCCCGTTATGGTTACCCATTGGCCAGCAGAGATTAAAGCGTTTTATATGAAGCGCGATGGCGATGGCAACGCTTTGGGCGTCGACATCATTGCTCCGACTGCGGGTGAAATCGTTGGCGGTGCCATTCGCGAAGATGATGAAGATACTTTGCGTCAGCGCATTATCGATCATGACTTGCCTTTAGAGGCCTTTGCTTGGTATCTTGATTTACGCAAGTTCGGCTCAGTGCCGCACGGTGGTTTTGGTCTCGGTCTCGAGCGTACCATCTCATGGATTTCAGGTGTCGAGCATATTCGCGAGTGTATCCCGTACCCGCGTACGATATCGCGTTTGCACCCTTAAGCAGCTTTAATAAGCTAATAGCTTCTTAGCTAGCGGCGCAAGACTTAGAGTGCTGCGGCCTAGTTTCTTGAAGCTAGGCAGTAGCTGGTTGTCGCTGTTGGAGCTTGTCAGCCTGGCCATCACTTTATCGATGGCAGCTACTTGCTGTTCTTGCACTGCCCATGCAGCGTTTGGTTCAAAAACAATCGCGGTGCCGTTTTGTTTAAGCACCGTCGTTGTGAGTAGCATCGTCAGCAAACGCTTGGGTAATTCATAACGCCCTGAACGTTTCCAGTCGGGGAAGGCATGACCGTTATCGAAATCAGTGGCAGTACCCGTGAGTAATATTGCTTTGGCTAATGGCCACGCAGAATAATATTGATGCTCGAGAAGTCGCGCGCAACTGACGGCGCGCAAGGATAGATCTAGATCGCTGCTAAGCGCAAGGCAAGCAAGTGCCGGCAGGTAGCTGGCGTCTACCGCGGCTGGTGCAAGTAAGCATGCAAGTCGTACGTCGAGATTGCGGCTACGAACGGCTAGCTGTAGTAGCGCATCGCTGAGGACAGAGTCAGCGGTGCTGCCTGAGGATAAAAGGGCAATCAGCTTTGCTTGGGTTGCAGTGGCATACGGAAGTAGTGCGGCTACCTCGGACTGTTGATGTTTCTCTGGACGCAAATCTAAAAGTTGCTGTTGTGAGTAAGACTCTTGCAGCGCCAGATCTAAGATTTGCTGCTGGTATGCCGTTAGTTGGTCACCTTGTGTGATTAAGGACTCCACTTGCTGTGGGGCAGGCAGCAGGCTGGTCAACTGTAGAACTATGGCAAATAGCATGGATGCAGAATAATAGCGTGTCCGCTTGATATCAATACGTCTTCATTGGTAATGATACTTACCACACTATTGAGCATCATCCAATAAACTGGCGACCAGCTCTAACTGTTCTTGAGTATTAATGCCTAAGAAAGGTCCTGGGTCTCCTGCGCGTGTTACGTTTAGTAACGCATCTTTGTTGTGCGTCAGCAAGTCTCGCAAAGGTTGATCGGCTTCAAACTTCTTAAGCTCTGGCACAAATTCTCGGCCGACCAATAAAGGATGTCCGCCTTTACCGCCGGGGCTAGATAGCCGCGCAATTGTTTTTTCGGGTGCAGCGACCGAGAGCCACTGTATCACTAACTGTTGGATCGCATCGCTACTAATCAGTGGTATGTCACAAGAATGAATTAGTAAATGGTGCTCACTGCTTACTCGTTGTAAAGCGCGCAGCAATGAAGATGTACGGCCATCATCAGGTGATGGGTTAATCACTAACTCGCGAGCCGTCAAGCCAGCATCAAGGAATAAGTCTTCGTGTTCGGCGCGGATGACCACGCTTAAATGCTGGCATCCAGCTGCCTTAAACGCTTGGCAGATAAGCGGCAACATTAATTGCTCATTTAACTTCAACAAAGCTTTGGGGTAACCAAGACGGCGTCCGGCGCCTGCCGACAAGATAATGGCGTGCAGTTGCGGAACGTCCACTATAGTCCTACCGTGTCTGAAACGATGCTCTTGGCGCGTTCTATGCTGTCGCAACCATAAACATGAATGGAGCGATCGCTGAAGATGAAAATCTCGCAGTCATCGTGTTTGAATTGCAGGCATAAGGTCGAATACTTTAACTCATCGAGTCCGCCTTTAAAGCGTTCACCTAATTGCATAAGGTCGATGGTCCCGCTGCCCGCAAAGTGAACTTCGGTGTTGTCGCAATTACTCGTTACGCTGGCAGTGGTCCGCTGTCCTGAAAGCCACTCGAAATTATTTTTACTACAACATTCACATGCGTCATTGACGCTTGCGTTAATACTTTGCGCCGCGAACGGCCAGAGTTCGATATGGATGAATTGCTGCGGTAAATCTGCTTTGCAAATCGATTGGATGGCCAGTGTCGAAGCCAAGCTTGCCACGACTCCGATGGCGGGGCCAAGTACACCTGCACTCGCACATGTAGGCGTTTGATCAACTGGCGGCGGCTCAGGGAAAACACACCGTAAACAAGCCTTAGACGGTTGAAGTAGGGCGACCATGCCGTAGGTGCCGACTGCTCCGGCATAAACATAATCTATTTTGTTTTTGACGCTGAAATCGTTCAACAAGTAACGTGTAAAAAAATTATCGCAACCATCAACTAGTACATCTGCGCCTTGACAGATAGCGTCGATATTATGCGCCGCTAAATCGACACAGTGCGTTTCGATAACGCATGCTGAATTAATGGCATGAAGTCGTTCGGCAGCAGCAACCGCTTTAGGCAGGCGCCGTGCGACATCGCTTTCGCTGAACAGGCATTGGCGTTGCAGGTTACTCTGGTTAACCACATCGCGATCAATCAATATTAATTTAGCCACTCCAGCGCGGCACAACCATTCGGCACTAGTGCAGCCCAGTGCGCCGACGCCGATAATGGCAACGGTGGCTCCCTGTAAAAGCTTTTGCCCATCAAGACCAACCTGAGACAGGCGTTCTTGACGGGCAAAGCGTTTGTTATCTGACATTTTATTTGGTGCGAATGGGGGGAGTCGAACCCCCACTACCGAAGTAACTAGATCCTAAATCTAGCGCGTCTGCCAATTCCGCCACATTCGCTTGTTCACTGAATGGGGTGAGTAAGGGGACTTGAACCCCCGACACCCAGAATCACAATCTGGTGCTCTAACCAACTGAGCTATACCCACCATTCAGTGGTGCAGAGTTTAACGTCTGCTTGTCTAGTTGAAAAGGC
>CAWWAN010000052.1:0-10697 GCA_963934925.1 uncultured bacterium
TTAGCAAGGTAGATGGAGTAAACCGTAGGATACGCAATTGGCATAGCTGGGTTTGACGGGTCGATGTTAATCGGCGTCATGTACAAGCCAAACTCGGGTCCAGTACCCATACAGTAGAAGCGTGCAATACCCGTAATCTTGGCCTTACCTTTCTTAGATTTAAACTCAAGAGTAACCCATTCAGAGTAATCTTTAACGCCAAGCTCTATGACTTGTTCCTTACCTTTAGCACCGATGGTCAAACGAATTTTTTCGTTTTCAGTCAGCACATCGATACGCATTGGAATGCGCATTGGACTGATTTCATTGGCCGAAGGGTCTTGAGGACCCGTAATCGGACAACGCATGGTGTCGCCAGAGCGCCCCACCATTAAAACATCGCCACCTGCATCAGGTCCGGAAAGCACGGGGTCTGTCGTCCAGAAAGTGAAACTACCCTGGGTGCCCTTTAAGTCAGGAACGCACATACCGCTTAGACACACACCATTAAATTCTTCGGGCGGGAATGTTATCGGTACTCTAATGATGTTGGAGAAAATGCCCTTCTCGCCAAGCGTCTTCCACCATGGTGTTCCCTTCCGCAGCAAACGCATGCTGGAAGTCGGGCGCTTAAAGAATTCTTTCTTGCCAATCTTAAGCAACGCCTTCTCACCGCTAGTGATTTCGGTAGAAGAAAGGATAGGCAGATAGGTACACGGGTCGCGTGTAATGAAATCGAAAATATTATGCCGCGAAGAGTCAACACCTGTCGCGAAAGACGACCAGGCTACCGGTGACATCGACGGGTAAGAAGTTTCCAGCGGACTGAAGGTGCCTTCCTCTGCAAGCGCCTTCATGTTTGGCATACGGCCTTCATCCATAAAACGTTGCGCGAGACGTGGGTCCATGCCGTCAAAGCCGATGATGACTAAACGCTTATTGTCGCCTTTGATACGACCTTTACCGGTTACAAAACGGTAAATCATTTTTAGCGGATATATCGCCAAAATGCCGAGCGCTAAAAACAGGGATCCGACCAACACTAGACCACCGGACAAAAAGGCAAAACCGGCGCCAGGGCCGATGTATGCGTGCGCTGGTTCGGGGCCTACTAGCCATGCTATGGCTACCGCGAAACACAGAAGGAGTTTCTTACTCTTCATCAAGGTTTAATTATGGTTTATCTGTAGACAAGAAGAAAGGGGCTAAAGGCCCCTTTCTTGATTTTCACTAGCGATTATGCGCCAGCGACTACACCTGCAATGTGTCCGTTTTCTTCGAGGTAACCCATGATTACCGCTAAGGATTCTTCAGCAGTTTGAGTCTCAGAGTTGACTGTAATTTCAGCGTTTTCCGGAGCCTCGTAAGGGTCAGAAATACCAGTAAAATTCTTAATCTCGCCTGAAATAGCCTTTGCGTAAAGACCCTTCACGTCGCGACGGGTCAATTCATCGATAGAGCACTCGGCATAAACTTCAACGAAGTTACGGGACATCGAGCGACACTGGTCACGGACTTCAGCATACGGAGAAATAGCAGCTGTGATTACAGCAGCCCCGTTACGTGAAAGCAGCTTTGCGACATAGCCAATACGGCGCACGTTGGTATCGCGATCTTCTTTTGAGAAGCCCAAACCCTTTGACAGGTTTTCGCGCACTTCGTCTCCGTCGAGAACTTCGACTGACGCACCGCGCTGACGCAATTCACCTTCGATCATGCGAGACAGAGTTGACTTACCAGAGCCAGAGAGGCCAGTAAACCAGAGAGTAAATCCTTTTTTGTTGGACATTGTTTTAATTAAGGGTTGGGATTTTTTATTACTTAAGCTTGCCTTCTAAGAAGGGCACTTCGAAGCACTTTTCGTGCATGATTGGACCGTGTCCAAAATAACCAGCTTCACCAAACAACTCGCCGTGGTCAGCAGTAACGATGACCCAGGTGTCTTTAGGAAGCATGTCGTAGAATCGTGGGAACACCACTTTGTCGAGGTATTTGACAGTATCAATTTGACGCTGGCGGCACTTATCAATCATTTCCATGTCCATCCAGTCGCCCGATTCGTTGTCGGAGACCAAATCGCCAGTGTCTTCGTTGATTTGATTATCTAACTTGCGAAAAATACCGTTTACACCAGAGATGTGTGGCAAATCATTCTTGTCTTCATCAGGCAAACCATATGGGTAGTGCGTTTCGCCAACGTTCATTAAGTAGAACTGCGGCGTGTTGCCCTTCAACCCTTTAGATTCGCGTGTCTTATGGTTTTCAATATCGTCAAGCATCGCCAGCATATCATTATGCTTAGGCATCAATTTGAAAGTATCGAAGTCGCGGTTGATGCCCGTCGCTGGGTTGAGAACCGGCAAAGATACCAAGGCGTGATTTTCATAACCCATGGCTTTCATATATGAAGGCAGCCATAAGTGAGGGATCATCGCCTCGAAACCCGCTTCATCTACGCCCAAACGATCTTTAAATTTGTAAAGGTCGTGCTTGTAGTATTCTGAAGCATAAACTTCGGTGGGACTGCTATGTGGCACCAAGCCCGTAAGCAAGTTGTAGTGCGACGGTGCAGTCCAGCCGGCGTAAGAATAACGCTTTTCAACATTATGTAGGCCTCCACAAAGCTTGGCAATATTCTCGGGTTCGGCAGCCATGAATGAATCAAAGCGGCAAGAGTCGAGGGTAATTACGAACAAGTGATTGTTCGTGCGTTTGTTTTTGAAGAGACCAAACATTTTTTATTCCGTTTTTTCTATTAAGCGCTAGTTGGAGTGGCGTAAGATTCGATTAAGATATCTGCAACTTCAGGACGTGTGAATTCAGCAGGAGGACGTATGCCATCGGCCAACATGTCACGCACCTTTGTTCCACTTAAGAAGATCTTATCTTCAGGCCCAGCAGGTGAAGACTTCGTTGAAGCCATACCGCCAGTCAGCTTGCAGTAAAATGCATGCTCGAAGAGAAGTGTTTCGATAAGGATTTCACCTTCAGCAAATTGCTTGAAGATATCTTGTGCATCGAAGGTGCCGTAGTACGAGCCGACGCCCGCATGGTCACGACCGATGATGATGTGAGTACAGCCGTAATTTTGACGGCAAACAGCGTGCAAAATAGCTTCGCGTGGTCCGCCATAACGCATTGCCTGTGGGTAAACAGCAAGCATGGTGCGATCAAGTGGGTAGTACTTTGCCATTAAAGCGTGGTAACAAGCCATACGCACATCACTAGGGATGTCGTCTGCCTTAGTATCGCCAACCAATGGGTGAATGAGCAATCCGTCTACTTGCTCGATTGCAACCTTTGTGAGGTATTCGTGAGCGCGGTGGATTGGGTTACGAGTCTGGAATGCCACAATTTTGTCCCATCCCTTCTCGGCGAATGCGGCGCGAGTCATAGCTGGCGTCAAACGAAATTCGTTATGCTTCTCGTAAGTTGGCAGGTTTGCAACTTCGATGGCGCCCCCAACGTATGTATCGCCGATTGAGTTCAAGTAATCAGATGCCGGATGCTCAGCATCGCCCTGATAACACTTAGTTAGCTCAGCAGCCTTATCTGGCTGGTATGCATCACTCACGGTCATCACACCATAAACAGAGCCATCTTCGCCAACCAAAGCGACTTCATCGCCGGCCGCAGCAGATTCGCCGTCTTTAGTCGATAAGACCACAGGCAGCGGCCACGCAACACCATTAGCGAGATGCATGTTGTCGCATACACCGTTGTAATCGTCGGCACCCATGAAACCATTCAGTGGGCTCATGGCGCCAGTAGCGATCATTTCCAGGTCGCTAGCTTCGCGTGAGTTAAGAGTAATTTTCGCCAGGCCCTCTGCCTTAGCAAGTAGAGCTGTGCGTGCGTCGCCTTCGACTACGCAATTTACAAGTGTTCCGCCGTGTGGAGCAATCATCTGATTATTTTTGGATTGGGTTAGGAGTGGTTTTAGAGATACCCGAGGTTTTTAAGCTTCTGCCGGATGGCCGCGAGCTCGTCGGGTGAAAATTCTTGGTCATCCTTGGACTCTACTTCGCTCATAAGATCACGCAAAACGTAAACAATGAACTCGGTTGGCGAAGAAAACCCAGAGTTGGCTATTACCTGCTGTACTCTGCGATACAGAGGACGAGGTATTTTCACAGTGGCCTTAGATTCTTTTTGCATGGGAGTCGTAGATGACAAGAGTGCGATAGGTTACACGATTGGAGTGCAATAGGTGTACCTATCCCGCTTTTTTAACCCGTAGCATCAAATATCGGCCATTATCTCGATAGTTTGAAGTGTTTTTAGGTTTTAATTGTGATTGCATGAAATTGTTGTAAGATTATTGCCAATAGGCAGTTCTGCCTCTAACCCTTAATCAAAATGCGACTTTCTACACTACTTTTAATTAGCACCTTTTTAGGGGCATGTTCTAGCGATTCTGCGCCAGTTTTCACTGATGTTAACACTGCAATTGACCAAGCGGACTCAGCAAAGAGCGCAGGCGACACTGATTTGGCCAAAGCCGGATATGAATACGCTCGCGATAATGGTGATGGCGACAGCCGGGCTGATGCGTTAATGGGCCTTTTTGAACTGGGCTGTGCTGGCGCTGACGATGACATGGCGTTTGCCAATTTTGAAACACTGACGTCTTCTCACGCCGACAAACTAACTCAAGCCGAGCTAAAGCGCATGGTTGATCTATGTGTCACTAGCGCAACCATCGAAACGGGCGATGCAATCATCGTTTTTGCGATGGCAGCTTTCCCTGAGATGCAAGCGGACTTAACTAGGCCAGCTGCAGCTATCGAGAAAATTCGCACCGAAGGCCCCGGGGCTGACCTTAGTGGCCTTGGCTACGCTGGCGATTGATTCTTGTCGATTGAACAGCAAGCCGTCGAGATAATTACTCAAACGCTGCGTGATAAACCCGCAGCCAATTTAATGTTGGCGACAGGTTCAACAATGGAGCCAGTCTATGCTCTGTTGCGCGGAGCTGATTTAGATTTCAGCCTGGCTAATACTTTTAATCTTGATGAATATCTAGATGGCAACCAATTTCGCGAGTTTATGGATGCGCAATTGTTTGAACATGTGAATATCTCTTCGGGAAATGTGCACTTCCCTGCTATAGGTTATGACGCGTTAATTGCTGAAGCCGGCGGTATCGATTTGTGTATTTTAGGCATTGGCGTAAATGGGCACATTGCTTTTAACGAACCTGGCTCGAGCGTTAATTCGCGCACGCGGGTTGTCGAGCTTGACGCCTCTACCCGAGTGCGCAATTCGGAATTAAGCGGCGAAGAAATTCCGTCAAAAGCGATTAGCGCGGGTATTGCTACGATTTTAGATTGCAAACGAATAATTGTGATAGCCAGCGGTGAAGAAAAGCGCGAAGCTGTCAATAATGCACGCTATAGTGACATCAGTGATAAATGCCCTGCATCCTTCTTGCAGACACACTCTGATGTTACATGGCTAGTTTCCTAATCTTCGCACTCTGTTACGCACAGAATCTAAACGAGCAATTCGACACCTTTAACTCGGCCCCGGTAGAACTATATGCCGAGTCGCCCTTGTTTTACAACCCAACCGCCATAGACGTCGATGATGACGGCAATGTTTGGGTAACCGAAGCTGTTAATTACCGACAATGGAGCGGTCGCAATCCTGGCCGCCACCATGATGCCGGTGATCGAGTTGTTGTACTACGCGATACCGACGGCGATGGCATTGCTGACAAGAGTATTGTCTTTGCTCAGAGTCAAGAGTTGGTTGCGCCACTGGGCATTTTAGTCCTAGAAGATAGAGTCTTAGTTTCGTGCTCACCGCATTTAATTGAGTACCGCGACACCGACGGTGACTTTGTAGCTGACGAGTCAAAAATACTACTTACCGGATTCGGCGGTTTCAATCATGACCACGGTTTACACTCCTTTGTAGAGGATGGTAATGGAGGTTTACTATGGGCCGCTGGCAATGCCGGCCCACATGTTGTTAAAGGAACCGATGGGGTCTCGATTCGTAGCGGATCCGTTTATAACGGCGGTGGCCCGGAGCACGCTGGCAACATTGCCGGATTAGTCAGCGACGATGGCCAGGCCTACACCGGTGGCCTAATCGGACGCATGAACATCGATGGCAGTGGCGTTGAGATTTTGGCGCATAACTTCCGTAACAACTATGAAGTAGCGATTGATAAATACGGCAATATGTTTACCGCTGATAATGACGATGACGGTAATCGCTCGTGTCGCACCGTCACCGTTGTCGAAGGTGGAAACTACGGATACTTCTCTGCGGATGGCAAACGTTTTTGGAATGCCGACCGCCGTCCAGGTGAAGACATTCAATCGGCGCACTGGCATCAACGCGACCCTGGGGTGATGCCACACGGCACGATTACTGGTGCGGGTGGGCCAACAGGTGTAACCATGTACGAGCACGATGCCTTCGCGGCACTTAATGGTTATTTACTTAACGCCGACGCCGGGCGGAGTATCGTTTACGCACATCAACCAGTCATCAAAGGCTCCGAGTTGGTGCTCGAGCAAGGTACTTTAATAGAGGCAAAGCGCGACGGTGAAAAAGGTAGCTGGTTCCGTCCGAGCGATGTCGCCGTCGGCCCCAACGGAGAAATCTATGTCGCCGATTGGTACGACCCAGGTGTAGGCGGTCACGCGGCGGGCGACCGCGAAGCATACGGACGCATTCTGAAAATCGTACCTGTGCAGAAACCCGAGTGGGTCGCTTACCCCGAGCCTGATGCAGCACTTTCACGCGTGGCCGCTTTACGCAAGGCAATGCGTAACGGCTTTAATTACGAAATCATGGCAAAGTACGCGGCCGACGAATCGCCATTTGTACGTGCCACCTGCGCGCGCTTGTTACGCAAAATTAAAGATGTGAATATGCGAATAAGCTTGCTTATAAAAATCGCGCGCACTATGCCCAATGGCGACCGCATGTATCTAGAATCAATCGGCATTGGCGCCGAAGGAATTGAGGAAGATTTATTTCATGCCTTAAGTCGCATGTCTAGCTTGGGTTCACGTGAAAACTTTTTACGTATCGCCTGGCGATTGCATCCACTTGAAGCACTTGAAACTTTGGCATGGTATGCGGTAGATGAAGATATGGCGTTAGGGATGCGGCTGCTGGCCGTTGATGGCATTGCATTTATGGAGGAAGAAGTTGCAGCTGAAGAAATGATGAAGTTAGCTATGGGTGGCCCTTCGGATATTCGCCAGCATGCTAACTGGTGGTTAAAACAACGCGCGACTAATGCCTGGTCCAAATATGGCATCAGAAATGGTGCCGAAGCTGACTTGGCGAATGCCAAATTAAAGGCAGAGTCTGACATGTTCACTCCCGAAAACAATGTGCCGAGCTCTATAGACATCAAGACATCAACGCGACTTGGCAAAACACTGTGGCTCGAAGTTGTTGATTGCGATAATGGCAATTCAAATGACTGGGCGTCATGGATTCACCCTTTCTTTACTCTCGATGACGGTACGACTGTCAACTTAACTGACCTGAATTGGCAATCTGCCGAGACTGCTTGGGGACAAGTACGCCTCAACAAGAACTGCGAAGGCAAACCAATGATGGTTAATGGCGAAATAGTCAAGAATGGTATTGGCACTCACGCCAACTCTTTAATAAATTATACTATTCCCGAAAATGCTATTGGATTCGAATGCAAAATGGCTGCTGATGACGGTGGAGTAACGCAGACGAACTCGGCTACTTCACTCAAATTCAGAGTCTATATCGAAGAAGTTCGTGACCAGGAATTTATTGCACAGCAACAAAAAAATGCCGCGGACGGAAACCGCAAAGCTTTAGATTATCTTTTAGAGTCACAAGAAGGTTGTTTATACATAATCCACAACATCGCCATCGACGAATACATCGCCAACCGACTGAGCAATCATTCCGATCTAGCGGTGCGGGCGTTTTATGCCAACAGCAAGCCAGTTGCAAAATACGCTGCGGTGGCAACTAACGGTTCGGCGGCACGTGGACAAGAATTATTCCGCGGGCGCGCTAGTTGTAGTAGCTGCCACACCTTCGGTGAATTCGGCGGGAGCATCGGTCCAGACCTCTCGACCATTGGTAGCAAACATAACGATGGTTCTTTGGCGACAGCAATTTATGATCCACAAGACGCAATAGCCATAGGCTATGAAAATTGGATTATTAAACTCATAGACGGCAGTCAACTACTAGGATCTATTTTGTCCGAAGGCAATGTGTACCTGATAAAAGACAGTGCTGGTAGACGGCACGCTATCGACAATGATGATATCGCAATCATTAAAGAAGTTAAAAGTTCGTTAATGCCAAGTGCAGAAGCGCTCAATCTCAGCGAGCAAGACGTTGCTGACATCATCGCATTCTTGCTTGAAGACAAAACCGCTCCGTCTTTTGCGAGCGAGATTAACTTGCTCGAGAATGGTTTGGAAGATTTCGAGTTCCAGTTACCCGACGGCACTGACTTCAACGACGTTTGGCGTATTGAAGATGGCGTCCTTAAGTGTGCTGGGCAGCCGATTGGTTATATTTATACCAAGGAGCAATACACTGATTTCGAATTAGAGTTTGATTGGCGCGGAAACCCGCAACTCGGGCCAGGCAATTCAGGGGCGTTACTGCGCGTGCAGCAACCACATAAAGTTTGGCCACGTTCTATTGAGGCGCAACTTATGTCGGGTAACGCGGGCGACATCTGGAACATCGACAAATTCAGTATGCTTGTTGACAGTGATCGCACCTCAGGGCGGCGCACTGAAAATATGTTACCCAACAACGAAAAGCCACTAGGTGAATGGAACCACTACCGAATATTATTGGTGGGCGGCGACCTAACTTTAGAAATCAATGGCGACATTCAAAACACGGCGAGCTGGTGCGAGCGCATCCCCGGGGCAATTGCTTTGCAATCGGAAGGTGCCGCTATCGAGTTCAAAAACATCGTCTTGCGTTTCTAAAAATAAATTGAACCACGTCTATGCTAGTGCCGTTGCACCTGTATAGATGAAGTTAATCCTGAAAGTTAGTGCTGCTGCAAGCTGTTCGTTAATAGCAGTGATGCAGACTCCGGTTAACACAGCAATAACTCCAGAGGCACTAACTTACTCGCCTGCTTACACTGCGAATAGTGCTGCGACTCAGTTAACACGAGTCATAGAACCCGTACGCCAAGACATCAGGGAACGATTTGTCTTGGCGAATACCCTCGATGAAGTATGCGTAGGCAGCGATACCTTCAATCTTGCCGGCCTTGAGTTGAAAGTCGAAGTCACTTTTCACCAGGGAACTTTTCACCAAACTTACACAGCCACCAACACCTTAAACCAACCTATCTGGTGGACAGGTTCTGAGAAACTATGCGGCGTAAAGAACTACCATGCCAAACTAGTTGACCGCGATCTACATGCAGTCGAATTTCCCGCGCGCCGAGTCTTGAACGCAAGTATCGAGCAAGAATATTTACAGGCTTGCGTAATGGTGCCAGGAGAACAACGTGTTATACACAACTCAATAGATGCCGAATACTTCGAAGGCGCGGAGGGTAAAGATATTTATTCATTGCGTTGGTGGTCGATAGTGCCTTTGCCAAACTTAAGCACAGAGAAGCAGCACTATGAATTTGCCGATATCTACGGCACCTTTCACCGTGATGGGAGCTTTGACTTGAGACTAGAAACTCCTTTTTGGGTCGATATGCCCGGCCTAGACAAGCCCGAGACCGACCTTGCTAATCATGTAGAACTAGGGCGCACAAGCGAAGTGATTGAAGGCATGAGATTCGACAGCGTGTTGCACTACCAAGCTGGCGCCGTTGTTGAAACAATCACGGCCACAAACATCAGCGGTGGTGGCTTGTACTGGCCTCCAAAAGTCAAGAGTCGTTTTTCGAGAGACCCTCTAGGTTACACCATTGACCCAAGCCGCGACCGATCATGGATGGCGATGGAATTGCCGCTGATTTCAATTGGCTGCGGAGGTGGGAGTGGTGGTCGTTACGGACGCACGAAGCCTAAACCAGATGCGGCTGATCTCGACCGCTGGTTTGTTGCACCTGGTCAATCATTCACCCATCAATCGTTCAAAAAGTTTGACTCCAGCCAATTCAGGGATTTAGTTTTCGATTACGGGCGTAAGGCTATTCGTGGGATTAGCCGGGTAAGTGGTGCCGTACATACCACGAATATCCCCCTGAACTACCCACCTGAATTCTTCCCTCACGAAAAAGAATGGGCAAGAATCTCATTTGAAGCTCGTTTTGACAAAGATAAGGGCTACTCGCATTTAAGATGTGAGTAATGAAGAAAGCTCTACTCCTCTTCTCTTTACTTTGTGTGGTTACCTGCTCCACCGTGCCTGGTACCGGTCGCTCACAGCTTAACTTCATGAGCTCCTCTCAAGAAATGAGTCTTGGTGCTCAGTCCTATCGAGAAATACTAAAGGGAGAACGAGTCATCAAGCAAGGCCCTGATGCGGAAATGGTTCAAGAAATTGGACAACGCATTGCTAAGTCAGCAAAAGAATATTTACCTCAATCCGATGCCAACAAGTTTCGCTGGGAATTCAAGCTGATCGACGACCAGGCAATGGTCAACGCTTGGGCACTGCCTGGTGGCAAGACTGCTGTTTACACTGGGTTACTTCCTATAACCGGCGACACTGACAGCCTTGCTATGGTCATGGGACATGAAGTAGCGCATGCC
>CAWWAN010000053.1:0-10687 GCA_963934925.1 uncultured bacterium
ACAACCACGGCGAGAAAACCTAGGTAAAGAAAACACCAAATGAATGCGAGTGGGAAAAATAGTCGCGCTCGCCATGCACCACCAGGAGGCGGCCCATTCCAAGCTTCTTGACGAGGTGGCGGGGTGCCGGTCATGAATTACAATTAGTCACGGTCGCCACGAACACGGATGCCCTGCTTCTCAAAGAATCGAGTGAGCTGAGTACGGCGGTCGCCCTGAATAGCCAATAAGTCGTTGTCGATACTGCCGCCAGTGCCCAGAGTTTTCTTGATGAACTTAAGCGTTTCATCCATTTTCTCTGCGGGGATGTCACGCACAGTAGTGATGACCTTGCCGCTACCACGCCGCTCGTAGCCCAACACTACTTCCTTGATTTCATCGCCGTTTTCGTCTAGATCGGGCAATGAATCTGGGTCGTTGGTAGTGCCTTCGATGCCGGCTTTTGCGAACAAGTCTCTAAAGGGATTATCAGAACTCATAGACTGATATTGTACTCGCGTGCGCCAGATTGTGCGCGGCATTAGAATACCTAGATGATAATCGTTACAGGCGGCGCCGGATTCATCGGTAGTAACTTGCTCAAAGCTCTAGAACAGCGCGGCGAGCTTGTTGTTGTTGATTGGTTGGGCGAAGACAACAAGTGGCGTAATATTGCCAAGCGCGAATTGTACGACGTGGTGCGCCCTGAAGATCTGTTTGATTTCTTAGAAGGTCGTGAGGATGACGTGCAAGCGGTGTTTCATATGGGCGCGATTTCTGCGACCACCGAAGCCAACGTCGATGCAATCGTTAAAAATAATGTACGCCTCAGCCTCGATCTATTTCGCTGGTGCGGATTAAATAAGGTGCGTTTTCTCTACGCGTCTTCAGCCGCAACTTACGGAGATGGCAGTAATGGTTTCTGTGATGACGACACCATCGATGCTTTGGCAAGTTTGTCACCACTCAATGCCTATGGTTGGTCGAAGCATGTAGTCGATCGTCGTATCGCGCGCGTACTGCGCAGTGGCGGCTCGTTGCCTCCGCAGTGTGTCGGGCTTAAGTTCTTTAACGTTTATGGGCCAAATGAATACCATAAAGAAAATATGCGTAGCGTAGTGCACCAACTACACGGGAAAATTAGCGCTGGCGAAGATGCGATTTTATTCCGTTCGCATAATTCAGAGTACAGTGATGGCGGACAGTTACGCGATTTTGTTTATGTCAAGGATGTCGTCGACATGATGATATGGTTTCTAGACAATCCTGAGGTGCAGGGTTTGTACAACGCTGGAACGGGTCAAGCACGTAGCTTTTTAGATTTAGCAAATGCCGTTTACTCGGCGATGGGCAAGCAGCCGAAAATTAAGTTTGTCGATACGCCTGTCGAAATTCGCGATAAGTATCAGTACTTTACAGAAGCTAATATGAGTAAGCTGCAGGAAGCCGGTTTCAGTAAATCAGCCACGTCGTTAGAAGATGGCATCAGGGATTATGTGCTCAACTATTTAGAGCAAGACGATTGCTATATTTAGTACGGTAGCCACCAATTGCCACTGAGCAAGAACATAGACAGCATCACTAACGAGTCGGAATAGTAGCCGAGAGATGATTGGTAGAAGGTGTCGTACAAATCGTCTATCCAAATTTGCATATTAGGGTCGGTCATTGCAGCAACTGCGAACCCACAAGAAAATTCTGGTGCGTAGGACGGTCCGCCGTATATCGGTGCGCCATTCATGTCATATCCCGCGGCGATACCATAAGGGTCGCCTGAGGTTTGGTTGTGAATCCATAAGCTAATGTCACGCATCGGCTGCAAGGCGCGCGTGTCACCGGAAAAGATGGCGTCACCGGTATAGCGAAGAGGGTAGCGCAGGGCATTCCAAGCGTAGTTGCCATCATTTGGGCCTTCTAGCAAATAGGGGTAAGCGGGCTTGTATGTATTCGAACCGGCCCACTGCTCGACGATGAAATCTGGTAATAAATGCGGATGCAAGCTGAAGTCTTGTGAGACTTGGGCACTAGTTATTAAGCATGCATCGATAACGTCATCCCAGAATGGATCACCGGTAGCTATAGCGAAGGCGCGGAAATGGCCAATCATAAAATCGGACGGCCGCGATGAGTGCTCGTTCCATTGGCTGCCATAAGGGTCAACCCAATCGCCAAACATCGGTAACTTGGAATTCGGCCCAATCACCGTTTTCAGGGCGGTAATACGATTAATGGCTTCAGTATGATAATCAAAGCGTGTGTTATTGCCCCATTGCTTTTCAGCTAGGAGTAGCGCGTAGGCGATATCGCAATCACCATCAAAGGCCGAGTCATTACCCCATTGATCGTTGCCCTCGTGTTCTGGAACATACCAGTCCATCATGTATAAGTTATTAGTCGTAGGGTGATCGATGACAAACTCATACAAACCATTGAAATATTTTCTAGCGTCTACGTCTTCGCCTGCCATGAGTGCGGTGAACAGCATGCCATACCCTTGACCTTCAGAAACCGTTGCGTCATAGATACTCCATCCAGATGATATGCGATAACGCGGATGGCCGTCAGCTTCGTTGCCTTTCTGCCAAAGGTAGTGACTTATCCAATTAAAGTAATACGTGCTGGTGTGCTGATCGAGCTGCGCCTGCGAATATCGGCTTGGCTGAATAATCCCTGTTTGATAGGTGGTATGTTGCGGGAAGGGATAGTTCGGTGGCAAATTTACCCCAATATGTGGCGGGGCCTCATCTCGATTCGACACTGCAGAGCTGGAACGCTGACCATTAACGCCAGATACCGGCAGGCACTGCACACAGAGCAGCGTTGCTAGAGCAATCGAAGTTAAGCGAATTTGGTTCATGGACAACGTAATTATCGGTATTTATAGCAAATAACTTTATATACTAGACTAAATGAAAGCAGTAATCTTGTGTGGGGGTAAAGGGACGCGTATTCGCGGTACCGTTGCCGATGCGCCTAAACCCTTGCTGGATATAGCCGGACGCCCGCTAGTGCATCGTTTGATGGACTCTTTCGCCGAGCAGAGTTACAAGTCATTTGTCTTGTGTCTGGGGCATAGAGGCGACGAGATAAGAGATTATTTTGTCCATGCCGATGTCCCTAGTGACTGGAGCGTCGAGTTGGTCGATACCGGCGAAGAGACCATGACCGGTGGGCGTTTGTGGCAGGTACGCGACTTACTGCAGGAGCCGTTTTTTTTATGTTACGGCGATGCGCTCTCGGATGTAGACCTCAGTAAATTGGTTGAGTTTCATAATGGGCACGGCAAAATTGCGACACTGACAACCGTGCACCCACGTTCCGATTATGGCTTGCTGGATTTAGATGAAGCTGGTTGCGTCCGTGCTTTTCGCGAGAAAGACGTGCAGCAAAACCAATGGATCAACGCTGGTTTTTTTGTAATGAATAAAGCGGTGTTTGAGTATTTGAATGATGACGCGAGATTAATACTAGAAAGACGACCGCTAGAAAAACTAGCCGCTGTCTCAGAGTTAATGGCCTTCAAGCACGCTGGCTTTTGGAAGTCAATGGAAACTTATCGTGACTGGCTTGATTTAAGCGAGCGCTTTAAAGCTAATTCTTAAGATATCGAAAAAAGATCCGGCGCCACTAAAATCGTGCGCTATCACACACAGGTACTGCTTGATATCAGCAGTAGGACAATCGTATATTACAAGCCCAGCTTGTTTTGTAATTGTTGGAGCCGAGAGTATCTGCCCGCTAGCAATTCATTAGCGAGATTAGGCCGCCTATAGCATGAGCCCAGCAGATATTCCGCTTCAGCAGATAATGAATAATTCACAGAGAAGGTGGGTAGCACTTGACGCAGCTTTGAGAAATTAACTAGATAGTCACGCTGATCAGCGCTGGCAGTGGCAGCAAGAATCAAAGAACTGTTGTCTCGTTTTGTACAAATCATGCTTGCTAAGTCTATCACCTTGATATTTTGATTGTCATCACCAATATTAATAATCTGACCACTAATAACTTCTTGCGCCGCCTCAGCGCAACATAAAAATGCTCGAGCAATATCACGGCAATGTATCAGTGGGCGGTGTGCGCCACCGTTGGACAATAGATGCACTTTGTTTTCAGTGGCGAGTCGCGAGACGAAATCGTTAAAAACTAGATCGGTGCGCAATGCTGGAGAGTGTCCATAGGCAGTTGCGTTTCGTAAAATGCACACGCTGAAGTCATTGCCGCCGAGCTCAAGCAATTGCTGTTCAGCGGCAATTTTGGAACGCGCATAAGCAGTTTGTGGAGCAGTAGCGAAACTCTCGTCGGCGTGCGCGCCGTGGGAATCACCGTATACCGCACAGCTAGATGAAAACAATAACCGTGGCACCTTCGCTATTTTGCAGATATCTGCAAGGTGCATAGTCGCAGTAACATTGGTGTTGGCCGTTAAGTCTTCATCCAATTCACCCATCGAGTCGTTAGATATCGCTGCTAAGTGCACGACTACATCGTGGCCAGCTACATCACGTGGCGTTAAATCTGCCACATCAGTCGTAAGCTCAGCATCGACGCGTGGCCGTTTCGTAAAAGTACAATCTGCAAAATAGCCGATATCGACACCCGTCACAAAGTGCCCAGCACGCTGAAATATATCTACAGCATGGCATCCTATGTATCCTTGGTGGCCGGTAATCAGAACTTTCATCACTATAATGATGCCATGTCTGCCGCCTCTGTGCCCGCTCCGATTAAGATTCTTTGCCTGTTGGCTCTGGGGTTGTTGATTTGGTTGATGTGGGGTTTTGACAATAACACCGCCCAGAATGGTGCGACGAACGGCCAAGCTCCTATGGTCGACCCGGCCCCATCTATTGGGCCTAACCCTAATGGCGATTTGCAGCGCGAAACTAAATCCGCTTCAGGGGATGAAGTGGCTTCGGCAATTATCCCCCTGCAGCACCAAGCTCCGATAGCACGCGGCCTTTATCAAAATATTTCTGGTGAGCCGATTGGAGGTGCGGTTGTCGAATTGTGGCGCTTTAATCAAATAGGAATGGGCATCGTTAATAGCCTGCCACGCTCGGGTGCTCCAGAATTTATTACCATTACCGATGCAGATGGTAAATTCGAATTGCCATTCTCGCGTTTGTCGTCGCGGCAACCGCAGCTGGGGTTGCTCGCAAATGGCGACGAATATATTTTGCTTTTTCGCCATAACAATTATGCTGATTTTCGAGAAATGTCTTTGACCCGTTTCGATAAACAATTAATTGTTACGGCACCTCGTCAATTAGTATTGCTTAAAGGTCAGGTCCTATTGCATGACAACTCTCCGGCTGCTGTTACGGGAATTTTTGTAGATGGTACGGTAAAAACCTGGGCCGACTCTAATGGCAATTTCTCGGTTAGCTTAAGCAAAGGTAGTCACAATTTTTATTTCACTCATCGACTAGGAGCAACCTCAAAGGTGATGAGTGGTGGTCAGCATTTAGAAAATATAATAATTTTGCCGCGCGCGCAAAATATCAGTGGGGTGATTCACGATTTCAATAATCAACCGCTTGCCGATGTCGAAATTGAGGCAGTGCGTAACTCAACAACCGAGGCAAGTGGGCTCTTTTCATCTCGTGCGACTAGTGATTCACAGGGACGCTTTGTGTTGCATGGTTTGGCCGACGGTGAGTTTCATTTACGTGCAGTTCGTCCGCAGCGTGAGTATTGGGCGAGAACTGTGCTAGCTGGCACTCAAGATGTGCAGCTGCAAATTGACGACCAAGTTTTTTCTTTTGACGTAGCCTCGGCTCCGCCATATGCGCTTTGGAATAATTTGGTGGTTAGAGCAGAACGAAATGGTAATTATCGCACCTTAGTCTCTGAATCAAAATCTAGCGTGTTGCAGCCACACTATGACTATTTTTTAGGAGATGATGTTGAGGCTGACCGTGTCATCATTGATTTCCAGGTGTCTGGTTACCAACCACTGCACTTAACCTTTGAAGTTGATCCTTCCGCTCCGCGTCAAAATCAAAGCGCTGCGCTAGTTCCTGATCCGCAGAGGGCAGCTCTACATTTGTCTTTTTTGATGCCACGCGACGTTCAGCCTTTTGAATTAAGTTATGCATTGCAGAACGTTGCTGATGGCGAAATAGTGCAACCGTATCGCCGCACCATTACTAGCTCGGTTAATGAACGCCGCGAATATTACTACCCGGATTTGTCTGCCGGTGACTACAAAGTGTTATTGCAGATAGAAGGCAATTCATTTTTTAACTTGCCAGAAATAAATATAGCGGGCAATGCCATAATAAAAATAGAGCCCGACGAAAATAATTTCATCGAGCTCGAGTTGATCGTTAAGTAGGCCTAGGAGCGCTCAACAAACCATGCTGACGGTGTGAATTTCTCGATTCCACCGGCTCGCTTTGAGATGTCATCCGCCGAGACAATTTTTTCTAGGCGCTTGATAATCTCGGGATGCGTTTCTTTTTCCGCCCAACGTAGTAGCCCGCCGTGGAATGGGGCAAATCCCATACCAAATACAGTTGCAAGGTCTAGTTCTTGCTGGGTTGCCGTTACGTTTTCCTCCATGCAGCGCGCTGCCTCATTGGCCATCGACAAAATCAAACGATCGACGATGTCGCTGTCGCTTAGATCTTTACAATCATCGCTGGTTTGAAAACTTGCGAGGTCGTCACAAAGCTGTGGCTTTCCTTTGCCACTGTGGTCGTAAAAACCGCGTTTGGTCTTTATGCCCAACCGCTTCTCAGAAGCCAGGGCACTGATGCCAGGACACGGCGTCATGCGTGCTCCATAAGCTTGTTCAAGAGATTCAGAAGCATGCATCGCTATGTCCAAGCCAACTTCATCAAGCAAGCGTAGCGGGCCCATCGGCATTCCGAACTTCAGCATCAGTTTGTCGATACGGCTCGGGCTAACGCCATTAACAAATAAGCGCATCGCCTCGTCAAGGTATGGGCCAAGCAAACGATTCACTAAGAATCCAGCAACGTCTTTAACGATTACCGGAGTTTTGCCCATGCGCGCAGCCAAAGCCGCAGTCTCGATTATGGTTTCCTCGCTAGTATGTTCACCACGAATCACTTCGACTAAAGGCATCTTGCGCACAGGGTTGAAGAAGTGCATACCCACAACACGCTCAGGATTAGGAATGCCCTCTGCGATTTTGCTTACGGAAAGTGATGAGGTATTCGTGGCGATGATGCATTTGTCATCGACTTGAGCTGCTACTTGCTGCAGCACCTGCTGCTTGATGTCTAATCGTTCGGCAACGGCTTCAATAACTATTTGAGCATTGCGTATGCCATCTATTTTGGTGCTGGTACGTAGGCGGTCAATTGCGGCATCAGCCAAGTGGGGCTTTAAGCGTCGCCGCTTCATTTTTTTCAGTATAGTCTGCTGGTGTTCAATTTCTGAAGCATCAAGCGCGTCGCGCGACAAGTCTATTAATCGTGTGTTCAACCCTTTTTCTGCTAACACTGAAGCGATTGCTCCACCCATAACGCCAGCACCGATTTCTGCGGCGTGATCAAGTTTGCGCGGTTCGAATTCTTTAGTGCCACGCGCATATTTTTTTGCTGCTTCACTGGCAAAGAAAATACTGACTAATGATTTGCATACATCTCCGGTAGCTAAATCAGCAACAGCTTTTGTTTCGCGCTCGGACATCTTGTGCGCGTTAGCTCCCATGGAGTTGAGCACCAAATCAATGGCGATCGGATGCGCAGGGTAGCGGCCTTTGGTTCTGGCCATAATCATTTTTCGCACTTGATACCCGATTACGAACCTAGCTAGTGGATTGCGATCAACCAAGTATTTGTAAATGCCGCGTTCTTTCTTGCGTACCTTCATGCGACCCATCGCAACATCGGACGCTATCGAAACTAATTGATCGGCATGAGCTAAGCGATCCACCATGCCGCGCTTCAGAGCAGTTTTGGCGTCGTAAAGTCGTCCGCTCAAAATGGCATCAAGTGCGGATGGGATGCCGACGCGCTTAGGCAGTCGGTGCGACCCTCCCCAGCCTGGGATGATGCCCAGTTGCGTTTCCGGCAGCCCGATACGCGTTTTAGGGTCGTTTAAAGCGATGATGTAATCGCATGACAGCGACAATTCGTAAGCGCCGCCCGGGACTGCGCCGCCCACGGCGGCCACTGTTGTCGCTTTCAAGCTTTCGATGCGACTGAAGATGCCATGCACGAAGTTAACGACGCGATGCGCTTCAGATTTGTCGGTGATGCCAGAGATTCCATCGATGTCGGCGCCAGCAGCGAATTGAGTGGGAATACGTCCGGCGAACACCACTGCTTTTAGTGAGCTGTCGTTTTCTAACTCTTGAACTACTTTATCTAAGTCATAGAGTAGTGGTGCATCAAGCACCGCCAAGCTGCGGTGGGGTGGGTCTAAGATAACAATTGCTAGTCCGTCTTCGGGACGTTCAACACGAATACACTCGCCAGGTTCAGGGCAGTTTGCAGGTTTAGGAAATCCGTTAAGTAGTTCAGTCATAGTTTTAAAGGCGTTCAAGAATTACCGAGCCACCTTGTCCGCCACCAATGCAAAGTGTCGCCAGGCCAAATTGTTTATCGCTTTCGATTAATTGATGGGCGAGTGTCAATAACAGTCGCGCTCCAGTTGCACCAACCGGATGGCCGAGAGCAATGGCTCCACCATTCGGATTTAAAGTGTCCATGTTTACCTCGCCCATACCTTGTTTCTCAAAGGAGCGTACGCAGCCTAACACTTGCGCGGCGAAGGCCTCATTGAGTTCGATGACATCCATGTCGCTCAAGCTAAGTTGTGCTTTCTTTAAAGCAGTGGTGCTCGAGTAAACCGGTCCCAAGCCCATGCGGGATGGATCCATGCCCTCCCAGGCGAAACTGCGAATACCAGCCAACGGCCTTAAACCTAGTGATTCAGCCCGTTCGGCAGTGGTTATTAATAGCGAAACAGCCGCATCGGTGATGCCGCAGGCATTACCAATGGTGACGATACCATCGGGCTTCTCGAAGTAAGGCTTCATCTTGGTTAACTTTTCAATAGGCATGTCGTCGCGGATGCCATCGTCATGGCGTATCGATGATTTTCCTTCACGAGTGCCTAGTGCGACAACGGGAACGATTTCTTTTGCAAAACGTAAGTTCTCGCGGGCGACTTGAGCACGACGATGAGACTCTAATGCGTATGCATCACATTCTTCGCGAGTGAGTTGATAGTCGCGCGCAATGTTCTCAGCGGTCTTGCCCATGATTAAACCATTCGTTGGGTCGGTTAGTCCGCCAAGCAAGGCAATCTTTGGCTTCAAGAACGAGGGGCGAAAGGACGCCATCGCCGCAAGCTTTTGTCCGCCACTTCGCGCCTTCATCAGATTGGTGAAGAGATTTGTCATCTTCTCGCCAAACAGTAGGGGGTAACTACTCATGACTTCGACACCATTACAAATATAAGTATCGCCCATACCGGCCAATATATTTGCTGCCGCGGTGGTGACGGCCTCCATCCCACTTGCGCAATTACGTGCTACCGTTCGCGCCGGCACTTCTTGCGGGATGCCGGAGCGCAGGGCAATGACCCGCGAAACATTTGCTTGATCGAAGGGCTGGCCAACACAGCCAGTGATCACTTCGTTAATAGTTTCAGGAGGCAGTCCAGTCTGTGCCAGTAGTTCGCGAGTGGTAATTGCCGCAAGGTGCGCTACGTTTTCTTTAGCGAAAGCGCCACCTGCCTTGGCCATCGGAGTGCGAATACCCGCCGCGAGGACCAATTTCGGCCCGCCATCAAGTTGTGAGTAAGAAGTCATGCGTTTTTATACTTTACACCGTAAACTTTACACTGTAAACTAAAACCTGTGGCAAAATACAATAATCTCCGCGAACAGATCCTCGAGCAAACGAGGCATTTGCTGGTGGAAAACGGCTACAGGCACGTGTCTATGCGGAAAGTAGCTGGTTTGGTCGGCTGCACGCCTACATCTATCTACATCTACTTCGAGAACAAAGACGCTTTGATTCACGCGTTAATCGAAGAAGGAATGGACAGTTTGCACCAAAAAATCGAAGAATGCTTGGCCTCTGAGTCAGATCCTGCTGCGCAATTTCAATTAATGTGCCGCTCATTCCTTGAATACGGATTCGCCAACCCGGAATATTACGTCATCATGTTTCAGTTGCCGACGGACGACATGACACCATTCCCAGCAGAGAAATACCGTCGTGCGCGACGCAATTTACAGCAATTTGCCGACGTGTTGCACAAGGCTCGCGGCGAACAGCAACCCTTACTTGACCCCTTGGTAGATGCCACCCTCGTGTGGTCGTTATTACACGGAGCCACTTCTCTATACCTAGCACAACGCATTGACACACGCATCTCGAGAGATGTTTTTGTAACGCGCACAGTTGATTGCGCCATGTCAATGCTCAATCCCATTCAACAACCATCATGAGTATCATTCTTTGCATCATCGGGCTAATTGGCCTTTACATCGCCGGGCTAATTGTCCTCGGATTTTTTTCAGCCCAATTCCCTTACTGGATTATTTGGACGGCACTTGCTCTCGCATACGTGGGTGCGCCAACTTGGTTCTGCATTGTACTGGGGGTTCCGGCTTTAGTTTTCTTGGTGCCCGCGTTACGTCAACGCATAGTCACTGCGCCGCTAATGAAAATGATAAAAGCAATGGGACTGCTGCCGGTTATCTCCAAAACAGAACGCG
>CAWWAN010000054.1:0-10632 GCA_963934925.1 uncultured bacterium
CAACCATTGCGCGCTGCGCGTCACTAACATCGCCCTTTGCGCAATTAGCAACAACACGCGAAGTCAGAGATGGGTCCGTCGACTCGAAAGTGCCGGCACCGCCTTCAGAATCTTGGCCGTCAATAGATAGGCGACACACGATAGGGAAGCTGGCTTCGGCCTTGGCCAATGCGGCGTTGTAAGCGCTACGATTTACATCGGTGGAGAAGTCGGTAAAGGGTTCGTTGGTGAACGTAGTAATTTCTGAGGTGCTTTGCATGATTAAATTGGGGTCGTAGTGTTTGACTCGCTCATATTATGCCTAAACTCTTGCATTTTTGCATCACTTCGGGCGGCATAAGCTTGCTTGCGTAATTTTTTCTTAACCGGAGGGATGAGCGGTGTCAGTAAGCCAAATTCGGCCTTCATAGGCTGAAAAGACGTGGCTGGCGACTCGCTAACATGATGGCATAGTGCACCAAGTAGCGTTTCGCGAGGGGGGCAAACTAATTTTTGGCCTGCAATCAAGCGCGCCATGTTTAGCGCAGCTATCAATCCGCTACCGATATTGCCTAGATAGCCTTCCATGCCGCATATTTGGCCCGCAAAGAACAGCCCTTGCTGCTTGCGAAATTGCATCGTCGCATCAAGCATTTGCGGAGCATTGAGAAACGTATTGCGATGCATCGAGCCTAGACGCGCGAACTCGACGTTTTCCATGCCAGGTAAGGTACGCAACACGCGCTCTTGTTCGCCATAAGTTAAATTCGTTTGAAAGCCGACTAAGTTATATAAACTGCCTTGTAGATTTTCTTTTCGCAACTGGATGATGCCATAAGCCCAATGCCCTGTGCGCGGATCGTCAAGTCCTACAGGTCGCATCGGCCCAAAACGCAAAGAATCACGTCCGCGTGCTGCGATGATCTCGACGGGTAAGCAGCGTTCGAAAAACTGCTTCGCCTTAGGGTCGTTGGCCTCGAAATCTTTTGGCGCGTGCTTTTCGGCAGCCAGCAGCTCGTCGACAAAGGCATAGTACTGTTCTTTGTCGAGCGGAATATTGAGGTAATCGGCATCGCCATTATCGTAACGCGCCGCAGCGAAGATCACCTCGGTGTTTAGACTTTCAGCAACTACCACCGGCGCAATGGCATCAAAGAAGGCTAAATTGTCGTTACCGCTAAGCCTTTGGATGTCGTCAGCCAAGGCCTCTGATGTAAGCGGCCCCGAGGCCACAATCGTAAAGCCATCACTCGGAATGGTGCGAACTTCTTCACGGCATAATTCGATTAACGGCTCGGCATCAATCGCTGCTGTAACCACTTCGCTAAATTGCTGACGGTCGACGGCCAGAGCGCCACCTGCAGGTACCGCACATTGCTCGGCAAAGGGTAGAAGTTTGCAGCCCAAACTGCGTAACTCAGCTTGCAATACGCCGCCTGCACGATCGGGCAACTTAGAACCCAAAGAATTAGAGCAAACTAACTCGGCACAATTACCACTTTCATGCGCTGCCGTGGGCTTCTGTGGCCGCATTTCGTGTAGGCGCACTCTAATGCCGTCTGCCGCTAATTGCAGAGCGGCTTCCGAGCCGGCCAAACCTGCGCCAATAATGTTGACAACGGTTATCTCTTGCGATTTAGGGGATACTTGAGGCATTAGTTTTTATAGAATAACAATGCCATGAATTTACATAAACTACTTTGTCTAAGTTCGTTGTTGTTGCTCGGCGCTGACCTTAACGCTCAACAAGACATTCTGCATTTAGAATCCGAGATAGACCGCGTCACGGTGTATCCAGGATTCGCTTTAATCGAGCGCTTGGTTGACGTTCCTGCTCAGCAGGTCGGTAGCGACTTTGTTGTCGCCCTCGGACCCCTGCCACGATCCGCGCAGCCCAACTCGTTTCAAACTCAGTTGGGCGGTGATGCGCTTGCAGTGCAAGGCCTCGAAATGCGTTCGCGAGTTGCGGCGGTCGCTAACTCTGCGAAGACAGATGCTATGCAGCAGCAGCTTGATGATTTACAGCAGCAGCTAATTGTGTTTAACGCTAAAAAGACAGGTCTCCAACTTCAGATTCAGGCTTTGCGTAATATGGCCGATTACGAGAACCAGTCGGCGACTTCCCAGTGGGGACTGCCGGGCGGTGTCTCCGAAAGTTTAGAATTTTTGCGTGCCCAGATGACTATTTTTAATGGCGCGTTGCAGCGCAATGATGCAGCTATCGCTTCTGTAGATCAGCAAATGAAAGACATTGTCATCCAAATAAATGGTGTGCGTAGTGATCCAAACGAAAAAACGCGTGAACTGAGAATCAACTGTTTTGCGCAGAGAGCTGAGGCGGCACAAATACGCGTAACTTACCTTGTGTCAGACGCAAGTTGGCAACCGTCATATGACGTGAGAATCTCGCCAGACATGACGGGTGTTAGTGTTAAGTCAATGGGGCAAGTTAATCAACGCAGCGGCGAAGATTGGCAGGGTGTCCGCTTGGTGCTTAGCACTTCAATGCCACAGATTGGGCTAGATCCACCTGAAGTCCCGTCGCTAATAGTCAGCGAGATAGAGGAGCCAGTGATAGAAGACGCAGAAGTTATTGGTATTGCTGGTGGCGCTGGCGGCAAATTCGGTGGACGCGGTGGAGGCCGTAATCCATCCGCGCCGGGCTCGCTTGTTTCGGCGCCAAGTGCTGAGGCTGTTGATTATGGCATTACCACGCAATTTATTATGCCAGGTAGGCTCGATGTGGCAATGAACGGCGAAGCACACCGCTTCTCTATTCGCACAATACCGTTAGAGGTAGAGCCCGAGCGTTACATAGTTCCTTCACAATCGGATAATGCTTATCTTCGCGCCGAAGTGACTCACACTGGAGACAGCGTGTTATTGGCAGGAACAGCCAAGATGTTTATGGGACCAGACTATCTTGGCGAATCGAGTTTCCCGTTGCTACGTCAAAACGATAGCACGATACTAAACCTTGGTATAGATCCCAATCTTGAGGTGGTCTATGAAACTCTTGAAGATTATCTTGACGAGCCCGGCTCCTTCTCGTTATCGTCGACTTCATCTATAACGCGCCGCTATCGAGCTTCATTACGTTTGGCGCCAAGCGTAAAAGGGGCAGTGGTAGTTGTTGTCGAAGAGTCGTTGCCAATTAGTAACAGTGACAAGGTCGAAGTTGAAGTTGGCGAGATATCCCCTGAAGCGATTGAGTCTGACAAAGCGATGGCTGAACGTAAAGAAAAGGGTATATATCAGTGGCGTTTTACGATGAATCCTGGCGAGAGCAAAGAGGTGCGTTGGGGATACGAACTATCGTTTGACGAAGATCTTTCTCCGACAGTCGAGGTTCGATAAATGTTATTGTCATCAATGCTAATCTGCTTAGGAGCGAGTTCTCTTTTCTCCGTCCAGCAAGTAGTACATGTAGAATCATCCATCGACCGTGTTACGGTTTATCCGGGGTTTGCTTTGATTGAGCGCGTGGTCGAGATTCCAGCTCAACAAAAACATCACGATTTTATTGTTGCGGTTAGCCCCTTGCCGCTGTCATCACAGCCCTCATCGTTTCAGACACAGGTATTAAATGAATCAGTTGCAGTGCAGGGTCTTGAATTGCGCTCTCGCATGAGCACGGTTGCTAATATGGCTCAAGCTGATGAACTTGAAACAGAGTTGGCATCACTGAGGGAGCAGATGGTTAATGTCGTCGCCGCCAAAGCAGGGATTAAACTGCAAATGGAGGCCTTGACGAATATGGCTGATTACGAAAAATCTTCATCATCAGCTAGCTGGGGGTCGCCTGAAGGCGCCTCTGAGCGCCTCGAGTTTCTTGGTAAACAGATGGCCGGTTATGACGTAAATTTGCGTACAAATCAACTTTTGATTGACAGGCTCTCGAGAGAAATTAAAGATATCGATTTGCAAATTAATGGTGCGCGCAACAATAGAGGCTATAGAATTCGCGAGGCACGTATTCATTGCTTCGCGCAATCGCTCGATACCCCTTCGCAAATCCGTTTAACTTACTTGGTCTCGGGTGCAAGTTGGCAACCGGCTTACGATGTGAGAATCTCTCCTGACATGACAGGTGTTAATGTAAATTCGATGGGGCAAGTGCAGCAACGAACTGGAGAAGACTGGAACCAGGTAAAATTGGTGTTAAGTACCTCGATGCCGCAAATAGGATTAAATCCACCGGATGTGCCGTTGCGATTTGTAGAGAGTAATTTTTACCCTTCGAGAAAACCAGGAGAGCTAAGTGTTCTCGGTTATGTCGAACAATTAGCCCCAGCAGCCATCTCTGTTGGCAGTGGCTTAATGAAGGAAGGGAGTGAAGGTTTTAGTGCGGCGCCTATGGCGGAGGCAATTGACTATGGTATTACCACCCAGTTTTTGATGCCGGGGAAGGTCGATGTGGCGAAGAACAACGAGGTACATCGCTTTTCAATTCGCACGATACCGCTTGAGGTAGAACCCGAGCGTTACATTGTGCCTTCTCAATCTGAATTCACCTATTTGCGGGCCGAGGTCAAGCACATTGGCGATAGCGTGTTGCTCGCTGGTACGGCAAAGATTTTCTTGGGCCCTGATTATCTCGGAGAGTCAAACTTCCCGTTGTTGCGTCAAAATGATTCGACGATGCTTAACTTAGGTATCGACCCTAATCTCGAGGTCGAATACGAGACCCTCGAAGATTTCCGTGACGATCCTGGATCATTCTCATTACTGTCGACTTCGACCATTACGCGCCGCTATCGCGCCAGCCTAAGACTTTCTCCAGCCGCGCAGTCAAAGATTACAGTGGTGGTTGAAGAAGGTTTGCCAAGGAGTAATAGTGATGGAGTGGAAGTCGAAATCGGCGAGCTTGTACCATCGGTGATTGACACGGATGAGGCTGTTACTAAGCAAGTTGAGCAAGGTTTATATCGGTGGTCATTTGTGTTGCATCCCGGTGAGACCAAGGCGGTGCGTTGGGGCTATGAACTTTCTTTCGATGAAGACAGCACTCCACAAGTCAAACAACAGTAAAATCTGCGGCTCATGACTAACGACCGACCCGTCCGCGTGCGCTTTGCGCCATCACCTACTGGCATGCTGCACATTGGAGGCGCGCGCACAGCATTGTTCAATTGGGCTTTTGCGCGCAGCAATGGCGGCAAGTTTATATTGCGTATTGAGGATACCGATACCGAACGCAATAGCGACGAGGCGTTGCAATCGATACTCGGTTCGATGAAATGGCTAGGTCTAGACTGGGACGAAGGGCCGCAGGCTGAAGGTGATTTTGGTCCTTATCACCAATCGCAACGTGTTGATATGTATCAGGCGGCCATTGATAAAGGTATGGCAGCGGGCTGGCTATATCGTTGTTTCGCAAGCTCCGATGAGCTTGAATCGCAGCGTGAAGATGCGCGGTCTAATAAAGTTAATTGGCAACACGATGCGCGGTGGCGCGAGTTGTCTGCCGAGGAATCGCAAACTAAGGCCGACGCCGGCGATGCTTTCGTTATTCGCTTCCGTGTTGCTGCTGGCGAGTCTATCGTTGTAAAAGACCACATTCGCGGTGAAGTGAAGTTTGCTAGTGACGAAGTGGAAGATTGGGTGGCGGTGCGTTCTAATGGTATGCCAACTTATAATTTCGTTTGCACAATTGACGATGCCGCAATGGAAATCAGCCATGTCATTCGTGGCGAAGAGCATTTGGTGAATACTCCTAAACAGGTGATGTTATGCCAAGCCTTAGGCATGCCAGTTCCAGACTTTGCACACGTGCCATTGATTCTTGGTGCCGATGGTAAGAAGTTGTCGAAACGTACAGGCGACACCGCGTTAGATGATTACATTAAGTCGGGTCATCCTGATGATGCCTTGTTTAATTTCTTATGCTTGCTTGGTTTTGCGATTGACGACAAGACCACCGTGTTTAGTCGCGACGAGTTACTGAAAAGTTTCGAGTTGAAAAAAATATCAAAAGGCGGAGCCCTATTTGACACGGATAAACTTAACTGGATTTGCGGAGAATATATTCGTAACACTAGTGTGGCTGACTTGTGCGCTGCTGTCGAGCCATTCATGGTTGCGGCAGGGCACTCACTTGCTCCCGAGTTGCTCGCTAAATTGGTCACGGCCTTGCAACCGCGAGCCAACCTATACTCGCATTTTGCCGAGCAGGCTGCGGGCTTGGTTAGCGAAGTTACATACGATGAAAAGGCTATAAGAGAGTTGTCCAAAGATGGGGTGCAGCATTATTTAGAATTAGTCGGAGCCCAGTTACAGGACTGTGAGTGGCCACCAGCAGATTTCTTTAGCTTAGTTAAGCAGATTGCCAGTGACAAAGAAGTCGGCATTGGCAAGATCATGAAGCCTTTGCGCTGTGCCTTGACGGGAGCCTTGGGCGGACCAGAGTTAGCGGACGTTCTCAACATCCTTGGGAGAGAACAAAGTCTTTCTCGGCTTGCGAAGGCTGGGCAGTTGGTGTAAAATCTTCGCCCTTGTACCTCTCAGGTGCACGGGGATGTAGCTCAGCTGGTTAGAGCATCGGAATCATAATCCGAGTGTCAGGGGTTCAAGTCCCTTCATCCCTACCAACCAAGCGGGCGTATCATTGTGATCCGTCCGCTATTTTTTTCATTATGTACGAATTCGAAACCTTCGATAACCCACGCCCGGGGCGCCACTTCATGATTGAAAGTGTCACCCACGAGTTCACTTGTAATTGTCCAATGACCGGACAGCCCGATTTTGCAAGCTTGCGGTTCCGCACGGTTCCTGGCGAGAAATGCGTAGAGTTGAAATCTTTAAAGCTGTTTTTGTGGTCATTTCGCAATGAAGGGCACTTTCACGAAGATGTCACCAACCGTATTCTCGACGAAATTGTTGCCGCTATTAACCCAGTATTCCTGGAAGTGCGTGGCGAATTTAATGTTCGTGGTGGTGTTAGCACTGTTATTACTGTGCGTCATGGCGAATTACCACCTTCGCTCGCGGATATAGAGCGCTCAGAAAATATTTTTTAATTTTTCTAAAGGTTATCGGGTATTACTCCGAAATAGTAATGAATCTGATTTCCTGTAGCCGACCAATAGGGAGCCCTCGCAAGAGGTTATTGGTCGGCTTTTTTTATGCCTGAGAAACGCGATTATTCAATGAAAGATCGCCACAGTTCACTTCTAAGGCGTCACCATCGGCAATAGGGCATACACCCTTAGGGGTTCCAAGCAGCAATACATCACCACTAGATAATTGATGCCAACGACTTATCTCGCTCAGAGCTTCTCCAGGGCCAAAAATCATCTCTCCCAAGAACGCCTGTTGCACAATCTCGCTATTTAGTCGGCCGGTCAGCTGTAGTCGAGAGAAGGCCTGCGCCCCCGGGTAATCAGCCCAACGCGGGCCGAGCACACCGAAGCTTTGAATGTTCTTAGAGCGCAACCATGGCATTCCCGATTGTCGGTCGCTGCTTTGAATATCGCGCGCAGTAATATCGTTTGCGCAGGTGTATGCCGTGATAGCAGCCTCGCATTCAGCTACGCTCGCATTACGCAGGCTATCGCCAATTTGAATGGCCACCTCAGCCTCGCAATCTACCCTTGAAGTCAACCACTGTGGGATGTGGATGCCATCGCCGTCGCCAATGAAGATGCTCGGCAGTTTGTTGAACCACAGCGGAGTCGTTGGCGGCTCTGAATTCAGTTCACGGGCATGTGCCGCAAAGTTTTTGCCTAAGCAAAAAACATTTCTGAGTTGTGAATGAATACCCATCCCATTAACGGAGATCCTTTAAAGCGCCCAAAGCATAAGCAGTGCACAAATCAGGGTTGCCTTCCCACCAACGTGGCGCGTCGTTGTTAATCCACGAACCATCTTCAAGCTGTACATCATGCAGCTTAGTAGCCAGCTCGCTGCGCCAATCATGCTGCTTACCAGCGACGTCGGTAATGCTATCTAGTTGCAAGCCGTTAAGTGCCTGTGCAAGTGTTTGGTAGTAATAATACAAGCCTTGGAAGCCACCGCGCGGATCAATCAAAGGGTCGAACCCTGGATTAACTTCTAAAGTGTAGTGACCGCTAATCCAATCTATAGCGGCCTGTACTCGCTCATCGTCTTGCTTGACACCCGCAAAAGTATAACATTTAAGCAGGGCATAAGTCATTGAACCATAGCTGCGTGCGACTAACGATCCATCAGGTTGAGCATCGTATCCGGCAGGGGAATTACCTGGGTAATAAGCAGCTCCGCCGTCATTGCCGGCGCGCGCTGGCTTGTCGCTATCTTTGTCGTAGTAGGTCTCGCCATTCGACTCAGAATGATTCTGACTACGGTTTATAAAGTAAATAGCACGTTGGAAGGCCGCGTCATCCGCCGGAACCTTCGCTTCATTTAACGCCTGTAGCGCATATTGCAGGTTCGATAAATCGGGACGTAAGTCACCGCCATAACCAATGCCTCCGTAAAATTTATCTTCGGTAGTGTAGCCTTCACCTTCGTCCGTTTGGACGGCGCGCAAAAATACAACGGCATTGTTGATGATAGCCTTGTCGGCAGGGCGTTGCCCATCAATTAAGGCGCCGATGGCGACCGAAGTGGTGTAAACCATTACGCGGCCGTCGTGAATAGAGCCGTCTTCGCGTTGCAAGCTCACTAGCCAATCTAGGACAGGGTAAGCTTGCTCGCGAACTTTGGGTCGATTGCTACCAAGCATGGCACGTGCGACCATAGCGCTAATGCCAGGCTGTGGCTGACCGAAAACCTCCCAGTATCCTGATTCGCCACGGCTATCCAGCAGATAGTCCACACCGCGCTCATAATCCATTGCGGCTTGCTGCTTGGCGATTGCCATAGCATTTAGGTCCGTGCTCTTAGTGATTTTGTATGTGCGCAACAGGCCGCTATTAGCGACTGCATTAGCAATTTGCTTCAAGCTCGCAGTTGATGGTAGCGCATCGATGCGCAACGCGTCGATATTCAACAACATAGCGGCCCTGAAATCATTGATGGTCTTGCCATTGCGGCGCGCCATTTTTTCGGCAGTCGGCAAATACATTTCGCGATGTACGTGTACCAATGCCATACCGATGCGTTGATCCGTTTCCCATGACGGAGCATCGTCTTGATGCTGAAGAATGTAGTTAACCGCGTCGCGCATAAAAGGTCCGTCGTCAATGCGGTAAGCTCGCGGCGACAAAGCCATGCCTGTCAAAATGTTGGCCGTAATGACAACGTCGCCGCCAAAAGAACCATCAGCCATTTGGGCCGGACGCACCGAGTTTAGGTAGTTATCAAACAGCTCTTTTTCGGAAGGCTGTTGGCAGAGAGCAAGGCTAATGAGGATGTGAGCTAACATGAGTATTTAACGTGTTAAATGGTGTTCGGTTCAATGTTTTCGATTATTTTTACCACGCGCTGACTTACTCCCGGAAGTAGGTAGCGATGGCGGATGTCCTGCAGTTGCTGTTGCAGGAGTGGGTAATTTGCTTGATCTAGCAATGGCAGCAATGCGTTACACAAATCACCGGCGTTAATGTCTCGGCCAACAACCTCTGGGAGCACCTCTTTGTTAGCGAGCAAATTGATGCCACCGATAAAGGGTACAGCCAGGGCATTTCTTGCAATCCATGAGCCCAATACCGAGTCTATCTTGTAGACAATGACCGCAGGTATCCCGAGTGCGGCAACTTCTAGGGAAGCAGTGCCTGACACAACCCATGCCGCGCGAACCTTTGCTAGCTGTGCATGCCAATTGTCAAAGCTAAGCTCAACACCTAAGTCGTAGCCATTTAAGATTTCCTGTATCAGCTCGCGCAATGATTCGCGGGAGTGCGGCAATATAAACTCGAGCATCGGATTTGCCTGCTTCATCTCTATAGCGGCCTCAAGCATCAACGGTAAATTACTGCGAATTTCGCGTTTGCGGCTGCCAGGTAAAATAGCAATGATATTTGAATTGTGATTGTTGTTAATGCCGGGTAACTCGTCGGCAATGGGATGCCCAACGAAGTGCGCATCAGCACCTTTGCTGTTGTACCATGAGGTCTCAAAAGGCAAAATGCTAAGCAGGGCGTCGGCGTGCTTGAAATCACGCACGCGCCATGGGGCCCATGCCCAAAGTTGTGGGACGATGTAATTCACCACTTTGACTTTATTGCGCCTGGTAATGCGCAGTAGATGACGATTTAAGCCAGGGTAATCAATCAGGAGCACCATGTCAGGTTGGCGCTGCTTGATTTCGTGCGTGAAACGATAAATAGCCTTGAAGAACAACGGTAGTCGCGTAATAACATCAACAAAACCCATGATATTAAGATCGGCTAAAGGCAACAAAACCTCGACACCTTGCGCCTGCATTTGATCTCCACCAAATCCACGTATCTTGATGCCTGGGTGCCGCTGTTTGAGTAAACGAATGAGTTTTAAGGCATGCGCTTCCCCAGACTGATCGCCCACAGCAATGAATACCGAATGGATAGGGCGCGGCGAGTCACTTAGCTGTGCCGGATCGAGCGCGTCGAGTTTGGCTAACTGGCTAAAATGTTGCAAACGTTTCTTGCGCATCATCAACGACAGCAAATGTCGTGGCAAAGCGCACGCCAACTCTACAAGAGCGTAGAGTAATTCGCGTAATACGGTGCATGAGGCTGTTAGCATTTGCTT
>CAWWAN010000055.1:0-10585 GCA_963934925.1 uncultured bacterium
ATTGCGCTCATTGATACTCCGCTGTTCTACCTCAGTGTAAATTATCTGCCAAAGTGGATTGGAAAGGAAAATAATCGTGCATAGCTCTTACGTGGTCTTTGATACTGAGACTACTGGCATGCCGCCCGGTGCGCGAATTATCGAGATCGGTGCCATCAAAGTTATCGACAACAAGATTGTGGACACCTTCGAGTTGCTACTGAACCCAGAATGCGATATCCCATTTCATGTGATTCGGGTTCATGGCATCGACAACTCGATGGTTGCAGGCGAGCCAATTGCCGCTGCTGCATTGCCGGCCTTTATAGATTGGGCTGGCGACCTGCCACTCGTCGGGCATAACGTTAGTTTTGATGCGGCGATACTGGCCAGCGAGTTATGGCGCGCCGACATGCGCATTAACAAAAACAACACCTACTGCACGCTATCAGCATCGCGCAAACTCTTAGAGCGTAAGTCGAATTCACTTAGCGATTTAACTCGCGATTTAAACTTGCCTAATCAAGTCTCACACCGCGCTTTAGCGGATGCCGAAAATACTTTTTACCTACTGCAGCACATCGAGAAGGAGTACGGCGCAGAACTATGCTGGAGCAAAATGGGTAATGGAGCGCCTTTGAGTGGTTTCAAGCCTAGCCAGGTGCACTTACCCAAACGCTTTCATGCTTTACGCGAAGCGGCTGAAAATCGTACTAGCCTGCACATAGACTATCGTTTAGCTAACGGGCGCAATGTTGCTATTAAAATACACCCTCGTCTTATTTACAACTCAGGGAAACGGACGATTATTGAAGCTAAATGCGACACCAGCGGAATTACGAAGACTTACCTGTTAGATTCAATCCTTAGTATCGATATATATCAATAGCTTAGCTATAATCGCCCACCTCAAAGGTGTGTTCAGCCTTTGATTTATTCCGACCGATATATCGGCGGTGATTTTCACCCCCATAAACCCTTAAATAATTAGATAAATGCCTGACTCAGAAGTCAAAGAAAATAGCGGAGAAGAAGCAACTGAAGTTTCCGAAACTAAGCCTGCAGCTCCCGCTTCACCACCTGCCCCTTCGCTTAATTCGCACTTTGTATTGCAGCCGTCTGTTGACGCCGCGACCATCGAGCGCGAAGACCTTGAAGATCATTTTTATGACCTACAAGACGAAGTCGCACGCTTGCGTCGCGCGCTTGCACTTGATCCGCTAACAGGCCGTATTCCTTCCAATGGTGGCTATGCCGCACCTGGCGGTTTCTTGAAGCGTCAGAATATTGCGGTTTTCGTAGATGTGCAAAACATGTACCACTCGGCAAAGAAGGCTTTCGGCAGCAACCTGTCTTATGCTCACATGCTACGTGCTTGTGTGCGCAACCGTCGCCTGACTCGTGCTTTTGCATACGTTATCGAGCGCGATGGACTCGATCAAATTGGTTTTACTGACCACCTACGTTACTGTGGTTTCGAAGTTCGCAAGCGTGAAGTTATCGAACGCGGAGACGGCTCGCGCAAAGCAGAATGGGAATTAGGCATGGCCATGGAAATGCTCCGCATCGCCGACAAAGTAGACGTGATTGTTGTAGTTTCTGGCAATGGTGTGTTCGCAGATGTTGCGCCACTTATCCAAGCCAAAGGTGTTAAATTCGAATGTTGTTCATTCAAAGAATCCATGAGTGACCACCTGATTGGTGCGGTTGATCAATACCACATTCTTACAGAAGAACACCTTTACGAAAACAATCAAGACTAAGCGAAAGCTATCGCGCAGTCTTCTAGGCGTGCACCATTTTTGTCGGCAACGGCAAACTTGCTGCTACCTGGCTTACCGCGCATGCTAGCAGAGGCGTAAGTTCCGTCTTTGCGAATCGCATAGAAAGTCAATCCGAAATTAGGGGCGCCGTCCTTATAAAGCATTGGCTGCCACTTTGAAGCGCGTTGTGCCTGTTGGGCAACGCGCTTCAATACGTATAGGCAAGCTTGTTCTGGGCTGTCGCCAGCGCGCATGCGCTCGACTACTAACATAGAACCGCAACTCATGATGGCTGCTTCGCCGCGGCCGGTTGCTCCGGCTGAACCTATTTCGTTATCGCAATACATTCCTGCGCCGACTAAGGGTGAATCGCCAATGCGACCTGGTATTTTAAAGGACAGCCCGCTTGTAGTTGTGCAGCAGCCAACATCACCGGCACTGTTAAGTGCCGAACAGTGAATGGTGCCCCATGGGCGCGGCTCGTCAGCTAAGGCCGGGTCGGCTGGCACGGTGTCGCCAAGAGGCCACAAGCGATCGTCGTCAGTGCGTTTCGCGCGCCACTTCAACCAAATTTCTCGCGCACGTTCGGTGAGCAAGTCTTCGGCTTTGAAACCGTGGTCGATAGCAAATTGTCGAGCACCGTGGCCCACTAAGTTAATGTGGTCCGTGCGATCCATGACCAATTCGGCAACCTGTGCCGGGTGCATGATATCTTCAATGCAAGAAACGCTACCGGCATTGTGAGTCGGGCCGTCCATGCAGGAGCTATCCAGTTGCACCACGCCTAGCTCGTTAGGAAGTCCGCCGTAACCAACGGACATATCATTAGGGTCGGCCTCAACAACTGCAACTCCCTGAATAGCAGCAGAGACCGGACGCATGTTTTGCTCGCTCATTAACTGGTATGCGATATTCACCGTTTCTATACCGTTAGCGGAAGATATGACCACTCCTTCGTGATTACCTGACGAAGGCAACGGTGGCGTTGATGTGGCGGCACTCAGTAGTGATGTCGTTGCAAGTGAGGCACCAGTGGCTTGCAGGAATTTACGGCGTGTTAAATCTGTCATGCAAGCTAGCCTACAACAGCCCTCTCACCTATACCACTGCATTAACCGCTGAGGTGAGACCCCTAAACGATAGAGCAAAGGGAAAATCATCCATGCTATGAATGTAGTGATGGGGCGGCGAATGAAGCGCCGCGGATTTACTGATACCCGTTTTTCGATGATTAGCGGTGGCACGATTTTGTTAAGCCGAATACTTAGCTCTAAGTCTTCCATTAACTCCTGCTTAGGGACGCCGCCGATTTGTATCAGTAATTCGCGCTGCACGAAAATCGCTTGATCTCCATAAGGCAACGAGGTCGTTCGTGAACGCTTATTGGCCATGCGTAAGCACCAAGTCATCCGTTTGCTCGCAGCAACTGGCACGACATGCTCAATCATGAATGCACCCCACCTCGCACCAGCAGTCACAGACTGGCCGATTGCTTGCACCGCCATAGTTGGGGGAATGCAGTCCGCGTGAATCATCCATATTAAATCGCAATCCGTATGGCCAATCGCCGCCTGCAATTGATGGCCACGTCCGCGTTGGCTGTTTACGATTTCTACTTCTAGCTCGCGGGCTATCTCAATCGTGCGATCATCAGACCCTCCGTCGGCAATAATTATTTGCGAGACACTTTGTTTTTTAAGCTCTGCAATACATTGCGCGACATGCTTCTCTTCGTTAAGAGTTGGGATGACAGCGCAAACAGGAATGCTCGACATTAACGGCGCCAAGAAATAATCTTTTTCAGCAACTTGGCCACGAATGGCGTCAAGCGCGCACCACTAGCCTTATCACCTAGACGGCTAAATATAGAAGCCGTCGTTGGATAGGCGTGGATGATCCCAGAAAAGTCACTGAGCTTCATTTTCTTTTGGACTGCCAAGGTCATTTCGCCTATCAAATCTCCAGCATGATTCCCAACTATAGTGGCACCACGCACGACATTAGATTCTTTTTCAACGACGACTTTCACGAAACCCTTTGTTTCGCCTTCTAACAGGTTACGGTCAATGTCTTTAAAATCGAAGCGCAACACATCGAGTTCGCACATGGCCTTTTCGCTATCGCTAAGGTGCAAACCAACATGCGCCAACTCGGGGTCGCAATAAGTCGCCCACGGCACCACAAGATCACTCAATTTACTCTTACCGAAAAAGAAAGCGTTTCGAATAACGATACGCGCCATAGCATCCGCAGCGTGAGTGAACTGAAAGTCACCTATCACGTCTCCCGCTGCATATACGCGAGGATTGGATGTGCGCAACTTGTCATTTACTTTTACCCCCACTTTATCAAAGGAAATGCCCGCCTTTGCGAGATCAAGTTCGTCAATATTTGGCGCGCGCCCGGTTGCCAATAGTATTTCATCGGCATCTACAACATGACTTTGACCATTCAGCTCGAAGTGAATTTGTTTAGAGGAATCGCCAGCAACAAACTTAGAAATTTGTGCGCCCAAAAACAACTCGATACCATCATCTTGCAAAGCTTGATTTACGACTTGAGCGGCCTCTGCGTCTTCACGTGGCAACACTTGATGGTCTAAAGCAATCATGCTTACCTTAGAACCAAAGCGCGCAAATGCCTGCGCCATTTCAACACCTATTGGACCTGCACCAATCACCGTCAAGCGCTTAGGCAATTTTTCAAGATTGAAAATGTCGCGATTAGTCATTGGCGCAACTGTGTCGATACCCTCAATATGCAAAGAAGCTGGGTGCGCGCCAGTAGCGACCACACAACGCTTAAATTGCAGTGCGCGTAATCCACCATCGCCGCTTATCACATGGACCGTGTCTTCATTCAGGAACTCGCCCTGACCTATAAAAACATCAATGCCCAAATCGGTAAAGCGTTGTGCGCTGTCGTGATGCGCTATATCGGCGCGCAACTTTCGCAAGCGCTCCATAATCTTGGCGAAATCCACCTCGCCGTTTGACGCCGGCATACCGTACTCGGCGGCCTCTCGCAAATAACGCAAGCGGTGAGAAACCGCTAGCAATGCCTTGGATGGCACGCATCCGTAGTTAAGGCAATCGCCGCCCATCAAATCCGATTCAATCAATGCCGTTTTAGCGCCCAATCCAGCCGCTATCGCCGCTGAGACTAATCCGGCCGTGCCTCCGCCAATGACCACCAAATCGTAAAGACGATGCGGTTGCGGCGATTGCCAATCTCGCGGACCCACAAGTTTTTGCAAGCGGTCGTCGTGTTCGTTATTTTGTAATAGTGTCATTATTGTTTGCCGTGGATGTCGTCGCGGCGGCCAATGCTTGCTTCGCGACTTTTGTAATGATAATCGTTACTACCGCTGTTGCAATAAGGCCGCCATAAAACATTAGGCTGCCCGCGCGCCCGCTGTCTTGTACTCCATCGCTCATCAACTGACCCACATCGCCCACCGCAGAGCCTAGATAAACGTAAAGCAAGGTGCCCGGCAACATGCCAACGAAGGAACCTACAATATATTTGCGTAAAGAAATTCGCGTCAGCCCAAAAGCGTAATTGATAACGGTAAACGGGAAAATCGGTGACAGCCTTACTAGGGTCAAAATCTTTAGACCGTTATCGGAAATTGCCGCTTGCAGTGCTTCGAATTTATTGGAGCCCTGCATCCTCTTTTCGATAGTGGGCCGAAACACACCGCGTCCCAAGACAAAAGCCATGGTTGCGCCCAAGACACTAGCTGGTGACACAATGAGCAATCCGACCCATGGGCCGTAAATAGCGCCGATAGCAAGCGTGGCCACAGACCCAGGGATCATCAACACCGTTGCTAAGGCATAAGCTAACCCTGCGACAACCGCGCCCATCGAACCTTGATCTCGTACCCAGTCAAGCGCGACACCGGTGTGCTCTTGTAAAAGAAAAAACCACATGCCTAACGCCAAAATTATCACCGAGATTAGCAGTAGAGATTTATTCATTAAACCTCTTGGACCAAACTACCGCCGCAACTCGAGCCTGCGCCCGCTGTACAGGCAAAGCAATGATCATCGACAACGATTTCTTCTGATTCAAAACCGGCAACCAATAAATCGTCGATGGCTAGGGGTACACCCTGTTCATTTAACATGGGCATGTCTTTTACCAAATTAAAATCGCAATCGAAGAGCTTGCCATCCCAGCGCAGGCTAATGGCGCGACGGCACATTAAGCTATCTAAGGTTTGCGGATTAAAATTATCACGCAGCAAGTCCATGTATCCGTCTAACTTGTTTTCGCGCTGTAAGAAATGCCTGAAGCGATGAATGGGTTGATTCGTAATCGTTAATAAATTACTGAATTGTGCAGAATACTGTTCGGACAGCACCCGACGGTAATCATCCTCCAGTCCTTGCTGTGTTGGCGGCAAGCTGTCGCCAAGTGGGTTATAAACCAAATTAAGCTTGAGCGCCGATTGAGGTTGCGCATAACCTGCTGCATTCAAGGCACGCAATGCGTTAATGCTCGATTCAAATACACCGCCGCCGCGTTGTTGGTTTACATTCTCTTCGAGGTAACAAGGCAACGAGCAAAAAAGCTCTACCTTATGTTTAGCAAAGAAATGCGGTAAATCACTTTGGCCATCTTCTTCTTGCACCGTGAAATTATGGCGCACCAATACTTGCCGTTGCATTTCTGTTGCAGCGATTACTAGGCGCCTAAAGTTTTCATTTAGTTCAGGGGCGCCTCCGGTCAAATCTAAAGTTGTGATGCTAGGCTTAGCGACAAGCAGCGCAATAACTTTATCAACCAACTCTCTTGAAGAATTATCTTGCGGTCCTGTTAACGCTGGAGAGGAATCGACATGGCAATGCAAACAGGCTTGATTGCATAAACGCCCTATATTGAACTGCAACGTAGAAAAATCTAATCGGCGCAGCGGCGGAAAAGCAAAGTCAACCATTAGTAATTAGCAACAACCGCCATCAGATTCGCGAACCGAGACATCGGCGCCGGCGCCATCGAAGCAAGTAAACATGTCTTGGTATGGAGCAGTGTTAAACATTGCCAACTGTCCGGCGTCGACCGCAACTCGTTCGCCGCGAATAAACACCATGCCGCTCTCGTCACCAACTTCTTCGAACGGGCCGTTATACATCACCTCGCCACCAGCGGCACAACAGGATGCCTCTTGCGGACGGTAGGCGATAACGGTCAGCGAGCGAAACTCGATGTCGTCAACGGTTTGCCATGCTTCTTGCTGGCGCACAACACTAGTAACACCAATCATCCCCGCTTCGACGAATGCCTGAATAAAATCAGACTCTTCGAGTGCACCCGAGATGCACCCTGACCATAACTCAGAGTCTTTTTGCATTTCTTCCGGCACTCTAACCGACGAAACAATATCAGAAATGACAGCGCGACCGCCTGGCTTTAAGACTCGGTAAATTTCATCGAACAACTTATGCTTTAGATGTGGTGCGACCAAGTTCAGTACGCAATTCGACACAACCACATCAATGCTTGCATCAGCGATCATCGTCTCTTCATTTTCTTGGCGGGTTGCTTCAGCCTGCATTGCTTGCATCGACTCGACATCTGTTACCGGATTATTGGCCAACCACGAATCTAATTTGCCTAAATCAAGTTTAAGGTTTTCTATTTGCCCGCGATAGAATGCCGTGTTGTCCCACCCTATTTTTTTGGCCATGGACTGCTGATGCCCCCGCGCTAAAGCTAGCATGTCGGGAGTCATATCAACGCCAATCACTCCGCCTTCAGGGCCAACGATTTGGCTAGCGATATAACAAATTTTTCCGCCGCCTGAACCCAGGTCGAGAACAGTTTCACCTTCAGCGACAAAGCGCGAAGGATCGCCACAGCCGTAGTCGCGGTCAAGTATCTCTTGCGGAAGCTTTTCGAGATACTTGCCGTCATAACTGACCGGGCAGCACAATTCAGGAACCACAGCATTAGCGCCTTCGGCATAACGAGTGGAAACAGCGTCGTTGACAGTGCGCTGCGAGAGGTCGGAGAGTTTTTCAGATGTCATGATTTCAATGCGTAGTTTAGCACTTCTTAACTTACTTACACCTTATTCGCATGTTAGAGTATCTCTGTTACATGAATAATCGCACTTCGGGCAATTCGATCGTCGTTATGGCCAAGCATTGGCAGGCTGGCCCTGTCAAAACACGGTTGGCGGCATCTATTGGCGACGCTGAGGCGCGGCGCATTTACAGGGGGATGGCCTCTGATTTCTGGCAACGCCTGCAAAATGATAATTGGCAACGACATTTGTGGTCAGCGGCTGGCAATTTGACACAAGAACTCGGAGAATGGTTGAGCCATTACGACAGCCTAAGTACTCAGCAAGGACGCGACCTCGGGCAGCGCATGCTACACGCCTTGCAAGCGACTCCTTACAAAAATTGGATTGCAGTCAGCGGCACTGACGCGCCTGATTTACATTCGGACTACATCAGCGAACTATGCTCGCATTTAAGCGAGAACGACGTAGCCATAGCGCCAACCTTCGATGGCGGTTACGCATTCATGGCGATGCACAAAGTGCATCCGCAACTATTTGATGGAATTGACTGGAGCACCGAGCATGTACTTCAACAAACCATTGCTGTGGCCGACTCCTGCAATTTAAAAGTGCATCTCGGACCGCTACTGAACGATTTAGACACCATCGAAGATCTAAAGATATTCGAACAAAGGGGATTCGATTGGGCGCGACTTAGTTCTTAGCCTTTGGCGAACGTTGGCGCATCTCGAGCTTGGTGATATCCCACAAATCTATTCTCTCGACCCCAGTATTAATGCCACGGCTGCGCGCGCCTTCAGAGTGCGGCTTAATTACCAGCGAAGTGGTTCGCACACGTGGGTACAACAATTCTGCATTAAACAAAAAGTTGCGCAATTGGTCGCGACGGAAACCTTGGTCTCCCTTGGCAAACTCAATTTTAAAAATCTTGTCTTCTACAGCATTACGATTACGAGTATTCACGTTAACGTTAATATCGCCCATCTGTGCCGAGTAAGCTTGAGTTTGAAAATGCAAGCGGAACGATTGCTCGTCACTACCCTTTGGTGCTTTTTCGCGACGCATTTCTAAGTCGTCACATTCTTCCCAAATGGCCTTATAGCGGGTTTGATGCGAGCGCAAAGAGTCTTCCCAGTATTCGAGATTTGACTCTGCCCACAAGCTTCCAATAAGCGCGGCAACCGCGAGGCCAACTAAAGTGTAAAGTGTGCTGCGGTTATTCATGACTTTTTACTAACGTTTGGGTTTATCGCCAGGATGTCCACTTCAACAATTGCGGTCTTCGCCTCAGGAATCGACGCCGGTTCAGTAGACGGAATTTCGACCTGACCAACGGTAAAATCTTGCACCTGCAAATTGCGTTGCAAACGATCGAATCTGCCAATTAACTGACCGCTACTATCAGGGAAAATAGTAATGCCGAACTTAACGCCAACATGCGCTGGTTCATTGGCAGATTTATTAAACGAAGTGAATTCGAAGGATTCAATCATCCATTTACCACTATAATCAGCCATCTCAACTTCAAGGTAGTTCATTAATAAACGCCATGCCTCGAGGCAGGATTGCGGCATTTCTACTTCATCTTCACCCATTAGCTGATCGAGATCTTTCTTGGCCTTGTCAACCGAACGCTTCAAGAGGTGAATATGCTCTTCTTGCGGCACATCGTTAGCAGAGAAATCGTTTTTGATCACCCACGAATCGGGGTAGTCTTCGATGTTGCCAACCTGCTCGTTTAAGCGTTGCACTTTTTGTCGCGCACGACTGTACATCACCGCCGCATCTGCTGATTTTTGCTGACTTAACTTTATGTCAATTGCCATACCAAATGCAAAGTAGAACACTAGGCCGACCATAGCCCAAGTTAATGGTCCTTCAATTCTCTCTACGCCTCGAGCATAACGATACTCTTCTTGGCGGAAGTTCATTTCGAGAGACTCGGCGCCAATGGCGCGTAACGCAGCACCTAAGGCAATCGTGTGCGGCACGGAATCATTGGGCCCCGTTAGACCCAAGTCGAGTGGTGCAACCTGAATGCTTAAACCAGCGGACAAGTCTTCGGCTAAACCATCTATTTGCGCACCGAGTAAATACAGAGGTGAGCCCGCATAATTAAGCGCGGTAAGAGCGCGGCGCAACTCTGATTCAAGAGCTCGAGAAAAAGACTGTTGCTCGGCGTGAGAACAATTATTCATCACCGTTTCAAAATCATTACCGAACGGGACGGAAGTGTCACCGCCTAGCTCGAAGACGCCGACTGAGTCATCGGCTGAGTCATCATCGGTGTCAGTGTCTGGTATTTCTGAATCGATATCTTCATCATCGTCGACTGTGACCGCCTCATCATTTACAGCGAAATTACGTGCTAGTTCTAGCCATCCGAGTGGGATAGTCCGGGTTGCGCTAACCAGACCTGCAGCTGACAGCACGACCAATTGCGAGCTTTCGGCGCCGACATGAAGATAAGCTTCGTGATCCGTGCGACTACTCTCAGGCAAAACCTTAATGGCATTGAACAATGACGCTATCGACAAATCCACAATTGGAGGATCAAAACTGGCAGCCTCACAAATTTCTAGAGCAGTAGCCAGTCGCGATTTATCAAGAGCGTTAACCGACATCGTTGAGGTCGCTCGGCCGTCATCAAGCTCAAAAAAATCTACTATTACATCATCGACATTTAGATGATACAGCTCAGATTCGATTTCAAATTTAATAACCTGCGCCACTTTGTCGCGATTGTTAAAAGGCAATCCAAGCTCGCGGTTTAGAACCGCAGACGAAGACAAACTTAGACATATTT
>CAWWAN010000056.1:0-10419 GCA_963934925.1 uncultured bacterium
GCATACCGACTGGCAAGGCTGGTGGGCGACGTGGGCCGAAAAGTTAACTTGGGACAAAAAGTGGGATAGCGTTTTGCAATGGGAAGAGCCTTTCGCTAAATGGTTTGATGGTGGCAAGCTTAATGCGAGCGTGCAATGCTTAGACCGCCATGTGACGGCTGGCTTAGGCAGTCGCGTGGCTTATCATTGGGAAGGAGAACCGGGTGATACGCGCGAGCTTACTTATCAAGACATGCTTGTTGGCGTTTGCAAAACAGCAAATGGTTTAAAAGAACTAGGCATCGTCAAAGGAGATCGCGTTACGTTGTACATGCCGATGGTTCCTGAATTAGCAATGGCTGTTCTAGCTTGCTCGCGCATCGGCGCTATTTTCTCAGTGGTTTTCGCTGGCTTCAGCGCGACATCTCTCAAAGACAGAATTCACGACCAAGAAGCGAAGTTGATTATTTGTGCAGATGCCACCTGGCGGCGCGGCAATGTTTTAGATTTAAAAACAGTCGTTGATGAAGCTGTTGAACAATGCCCGACCATTGAAAATGTTTTAGTTTACGAGCGAGGTGGCAATTGTGTTAGTGCGGCCGGCATGTCGGGGCGCGATATTGCATGGTGCGATTTAATAAACAAGCAAAGTGATTACTGCGAACCAGAATCAATGGATGCCGAAGATGTACTGTTCATTCTTTACACATCGGGGACCACGGGCAAGCCAAAAGGAATTGTACATACTACAGGCGGTTACTTAACCGGCGCTTATGCCACTACGCAATTAGTTTTTGATTTAAAACCTGAGTCTGATGTTTACTGGTGTACCGCTGACATTGGTTGGATTACCGGTCACAGCTACATCGTGTTCGGCCCAATGGCAAACGGCGCGACACAAGTGATGTACGAAGGTGCGCCAAACCATCCTGGGCTTGATCGTTTCTGGGAGTTAGTCGATAAGTATAAAGTAAGTGTTTTTTATACAGCGCCAACGGCGATTCGCGCATTCATGAAATGGGGTGATGAACATCCGGCTGCGCATGATTTGTCTTCACTACGCGTACTCGGTACTGTGGGTGAACCCATCAATCCTGAAGCATGGGTGTGGTACTCACATCACATTGGCAATGACAGCTGCCCTATTGTGGACACTTGGTGGCAAACCGAAACCGGTGGCATCATGATTACGCCACTTCCTGGGATCACCCACACCGTGCCGGGTTCAGCAACTAAGGCATTCCCCGGTGTCGAAGCCGTACTCGTTGATGACGATGGCAATGAAATCGAGGGTGCGGGCGGCGGTTACTTAGCACTCAAGCATCCGTGGCCATCCATGCTACGCGGTATTTGGGGTGACAACGAACGCTACCGAGATACTTACTGGTCACGTTTCCCTGGCTTATACTTTGCTGGTGACGGCGCCAAGCGCGACGAAGATGGCAACCTCTGGGTGCTCGGACGCGTCGACGACGTGATGAACGTTTCTGGGCACCGCCTATCGACAATGGAAATAGAATCGTCACTTGTCGCCCACGACTCCGTAGCAGAAGCCGCCGTAATCGGCATGAGTCACGACCTCAAAGGCCAAACGCCTGTTGGCTTTGTAATCCTTCGTGGCGCCCACCAACCCTCTGACGAGCTAGCACAAGAACTACGTGCATTCGTCGCCACAGAAATAGGTGCGCTAGCTCGCCCCGAGAGCATCTACTTCACCCCCGAGCTGCCCAAAACGAGGTCCGGGAAAATCATGCGGCGACTTCTTCGCGACGTAGCCGAAGGCAAAGATATCGGGGACCTGACGACACTAGCTGACCCAACTGTTCTTGAAGAACTCACGAAAGAGTATAAGCGAATAAATAGCTAGGTCGCTACAATACTATAGACCGTGTTTGGGTAAGTGAGGTTAAATTCCTCCGCGGGTTCGCCACTGTAATGCGTAAGCTAAGCCAGAAAACCAAACACATACATCTTAACTCTATCGTTCTGGGCGATCCCCCCAGAGGAGAAAAATGAACAAACGTTTACTGAGCTGCTTGAGTGCAGTGATCATTATCTGTGTTAGCGCGAGCGCACAAACCTTTAAATACGAAATTGATTTGTCTGGGCTAGGAGACCCTAGTACCACTAGCAAACCATTCGGAGCGACATACAACAAAGTTAATGGCTTGCTCTACGTTGCTATCGCCGGCAGCTTTGCCGCCAACAATAATGTAGTCGCGGTCATTGACCCTGCAACTGATTTGGTTGTGGCCACTATACCCGTTGGTTTGTTCCCCGAAGACATCGCTTTCGATTCAACAACTGGCGACGGTGCGGTAACGAACTCTACCTCAGGATCCGTCACTTTCTTTGACAGTTCAAACAGTGTCCTTTCTACATTACAACTGCCCGACCCTTTTGGCATCGGTAGCTGCTACCCATTCGGCATTACTTACCATGACGGACATTACTTTGTCGGCACAATAGATGGCAGTGGCGAAGTGTATGCCATTGATGCGACAACGCGTACCCTGGCACCCAGTTATGGGTTTGCGACCGACTATAAATCCATTGGGCGCATGGCAGTAAAGTCTTCTAAGCTACTAGTCACCACTACCGAGTACAACTCGACATGGAGTGGCGCGACAGGTGGCGTTTACGCTCAAGAAATGTTCGGGGCTAGCACCGGAAGACAAGTAAATTATGTGACACAAGAGGATTTGGGCACCTACCCTTCTGCCTCTGACATGACTCCAGCAATCGATGGTGTTTTCATGACAGGACTCGACTTCGATGGCATGCTATATATCACCGATGACAATGGCACCCCTATACGCGCGATTGATGCGCACGGCCACAACGGCTACTCGCTCGCAACCAGCGCCGACACGACTCTACTTGCAATGTGTGAGCTAACGACCGGAACTGTTGTGTTCTTCGATGCCGTCAACGAAGAGTATTTTGGAGAATTCACATTCGCCGGTATGCCTAACGCTGCAGCATTCACTTCCGACAAGCTCTACGTCACAGATCAAGCCAATGAACGCGTCATGGTTTTTGACCAATTGCCTTCGTTTACGGATCGCTTTGACCATGATGGTAGTTTATCGATTAGTGACTCTGCGCCGAGCCTTGGTGATACGGTCACCATTGACCTTAATGGCAACCCACGAGAGACGGTTTGGATTGTTGGAGCATCATCCGCCACCGCCACGACATTCAACGGTGTGAATTTCTTGATAGGGCCTAACTTAATAAATTATGGCTCGAGCAGAACTCAACATAGCATAACTCGAACTATTCCGAATAACCCTACTCTTGCAGGGCGCCATTTCTTCCTGCAAGGCGCCATTCGCGACAATACCGTGATTCGCACGACTAAGCCGTTGGTGCTAATCATTCAATAGCTTGGGAATCTACGTGACGCCTCGTTATGCTGTAGATATGTGCAGTACTCGAGTAATCCTTTTATTTTTAGTGGTAGCCATGGGTGTTTCCTGTGGCGCAATCCCTCCCTATTCGTCGGTTAAGACACAATCGGTGCGTGGCTTTTATACGCTAAAGCTAAAAAATTCTGCGCTAGCTGCGACCGACATGCTTGAAACGACGCTGAGCACAGATAGCACCATCGCCTACGAGCTGTTTGACACGTCGTCGGCCGCAATCGAAATTGAACGGGTATTGAAAGGCCAACTGACTACAGTATTCTCGATTCACAAGCGCGAATACACCATTGGCGAATCTGATGCAGGATCCATTAACGGCAATCAGGTTCACGCCGGCGTGCGCCGCTACTTTGGCGATCGCGCGCTTACTGCATTTATTGCCGCCGAAGGCATCTACACTTTAAACTTCACGCACCCTGAGCGAGAGCTTGATCTAGAGAATGGCCCTGGCTGGGCTGTCGGCGGCGGAGTGAACTTTGCGCTTAACGAAAGTTTCTCTATAGAGGCATCGTTGTTTCGCGAGACTATTTGGACGATTGGAAGTCACCAAAGCCACGACTCTAGTTTAATTGGAGATCACGAATACTCGTTTAAGAACACGATCGGATACATTGGCTTAGGCTTTCACTTCTAGTATTAGAAACTACTCGCCATCTTCTAAACTCAAAGAAGGGTCGCCACCTAGCTCGAGCTGGTCTACAGAAAAAGCGTCGCTACCGGCTATGCCTTGAATGGAGCCATACATGCCCTCGGTATTGAGCATTACTTTCGCGATTTGCTTTTCACGTTTCTTCCAAATAGTACGCATCGAGCGCTGCTCGGACTCTAAATCCGATTTCATCTGCACGAAACCTTCGACAATAGCTTCAATTTGTAGTTTGAATTCGTTACCGGTTAAATAGTCGTACAACACCGACATTTTATCGCCTTTGTTTTCCTGAGTGACAATCGCAGTGCTGAGTTGAATCAACGATTGGCGCAGCACCAACGAAAGACCTTTAAACTCTTGAAAGGAGCAAACCCAAACGCCTTCCATCAAGCCCATGCGCGGCATCGATGGCGGCATCGCTTCAGTTACTAGGACACCGATTTGCGCATTCTTCTCGCGAATGTCGCCCTTGAATTTTTCAATCCATAACGGCTGGAATGACTTAGTACGCTTGCTCTCGTAGTAAATCGTTCCGCAATTTGCCTGGGCGCGAGTATGGACCGTTTGCAAACAATCGGCGCCAAGCTGCCCTTTCTTGATTTCTTCAATGTCGTCTAGCGGGAACTGTTCTTGCAGCCATTCTTCGATAGCCACTTCTTGGACTTCTCCTTGAGACTGCATCGAGCCTTGCTCTTGCTTGCGCTTCATCTCGGCAGTCAAATCTTTTTGCTCCTGAAGCAGCTGCGTCAGTTCTTTCAACTTCAACTCATTCGCCTGATCAGCCGCCTTAATGATTTTCTCTTTCTCTAGCTTTAACTGCTCGGCGTGCTTCGTGGCTTCCTCAGCTTTAATCGTGCTTTCTAATTCGACTTTCTCTATCTTTAACTTTTCAAGCTCTATCGACTTGTTATTTAACTCAACCACGCGCTCAGACTTTTCTTGCAGCTGTTCGCGGAGCGCTGTCATCGCCGACTCTTGATCTTCTACAAGCTTAGCTTTTAGCTGCGGTTTCAGGATTTCTTCGCGCTCGCGCACAGCTTCATGCACACGCTCTTCGTATTTTTTTGCCTGCTCATCTAGCGCAGCCTGCTGCGCAACGAGCTTCGATTTGTCTTCTGCTAATTGGCCCGCATATTTCTTCTCCAACTCGGCCTCGACCTGATTGTGCAATATATCATTAACGTCAATTTTCTCACCGCAGGTTGGGCAATTAATAGAATTCGAAGCATCTGTCATAATCGCAATGTTAGCACATGCCGCACTCTTTAGTTATCACTTCAGCAGATTTCCGCAATCCGCGACGATTTATTAAAGTTCTTTCAAGAAAATCAAAGGCCGGTCGATGGGTTCGAGTTGACCGACACATGCAGGGGTCACCCGCGCTCGCGAAGTCCTCTATTCTTGAGACTACTAAAGCGGCTGGTTCCTAGGCCATAGGTCTGGACAAAGATAATAATTTTAAAATATTTAAAAACTTTTGCATCCACAAGCGTAAATCTTACGAACTAGTTCATATGAAACAACTCATCCTACTTACAATTGCTGCACTATGTGTGGCACCTCTGTCTGCTCAATGCGACGCCACCGAAACCGCTAAGGCTACCGTGAACACTGCTCAAGCTATGACAACCTCTTACATGCAGGAGTCACCCGCGCTCGCGAAGGCTTCTATCCTTGAAACTGCTAAAGCTGCTGGTGTCTTCACCACCCTTGAAGCAGCATTGGGTGCAGCAGACCTAACGACTGCTCTCTCGGGAGACGGCCCTTTCACCGTTTTTGCGCCGACTGATGCTGCATTCGCGGCACTACCTGAAGGCACCATTGCTTCTCTTTTAGAGCCCGGAGCAAAAGGTATGTTGCAGAACATCCTGACTTACCACGTTGTCCCTGGCAGCATCATGGCCGGAGATGTCGTCAAGTCTGACTTCCTTACCGGACTGAATGGCCAGCGCTTGAACTTCATGATGAAGGAAAACGGCGCCTACCTTGCAGGTGCGAAGATTATCACTACGGACATCGAGTGCAGCAACGGCATCATTCACGTCATCGATGCAGTCATGCTGCCAAACAGTAGTGACATCATCGACACCGCTGTTGCAGCGGGTGATTTCAAAACCCTCGCCGCCGCACTTGGTGCAGCAAACTTGGTTGAAGCACTGAAAGGCGATGGGCCTTTCACCGTCTTCGCACCTACTGATGCAGCTTTCGCAGCTCTGCCTAAAGGCACTGTTGAAAATCTTCTTAAGAAGGAAAACCGTCAGATGTTGACAGACATCCTTACCTACCACGTGGTGCCAGGCCGGATCTACGCTGGCATGGCAATCAAGTCTGAGTCGGCTGCGACTTTGCAAGGTGGCGAACTACGCTTCCGCTTCCTAGGAGATCGTGTTCTAGTGAACGGTGCCAAAATTGTCAAATCTGATATCGAAACTTCTAACGGTGTCATTCACATCATTGACACTGTCCTCTTGCCTTAATAGAATGGCTAAGCTGTTCGATGGCTGGTTCATTCCGGCTGTCGGACGGCAACCTCTTTACCAGCAGCTTAGGCCGCAAACCCCACTCCGGTGGATTCACCTCTCCTTCCTCTAGTCGCACTAGGCGATAATCAAGCAGTTACTGATTGTATCGATCGCTATAGCGGTCTTGTATGGTCACTTGCTAAGCGCTTCTTGCGCGATCGTGGGGCAGCAGAAGATGCGGTCCAGGAAATATTTCTAGAGATTTGGAAAGTGGCGCAACGCTTCGACCCAGAAAAGGGTAGCGAAATCGCTTTCATTGCCACACTAACACGCCGACGCCTGATTGATCGAGTGCGTCGTCAAGCACGCAGACAAGAGCATCACGCTCTTATCGAAGAACCACAGTCCGCGGATTCGTTACCAGAACAAGAACTTGCCAGCCGCGAAGACCTTGACCACGCCAAACAATTAATCGCAACCTTGCCACCGCAAACTCGGGACGCCGTCGAGCTCGCCCTTTACCATGGTCTTACCCACAACGAAGTCAGCACACGCATGGATATTCCACTCGGAACTGCCAAGTCCCTGATTCGCCGCGGCCTTGAGAAAATTCGTCAACGTGTGACCACTTCCTCGGCATCGATACCGACACTGTCATGAACCCTTCCTCATCCCAGCCTACGAACCGCCTCGACGAGTTGCTCTCCGAGTCGATGCTGCGCGCGCTACTCCCGAATGAAATTCGCGAGCTCGAGGAACTTGCGGGCACTGAAACGGACGCACTCATCGCCCATGCCGAGCAAGCCGCTGCGAGTGCTTCGATTGCCTTTGTAAATCACGATACTGAAGTCGAATCGATGCCGGCTAACTTGCAAATGAAACTGCAAGAGCAAGCGGCTGATCACTTTGCTAGTCGCTCCTCCGAAGCTTTGCCTGGCCCTGGCTCAGAGCGACGCGCCAACCGCCTGCCGTGGCTCTTAACTGCCGCAGCCGGAATCATTGCGATCTTTGGTTGGCAGCCGCGCTTCTCGGAGACCAGTGTTCTAAGCGGCGAGGAGATGCTGCAAGAGTTGGTTGCAGAAGCTCCGAGTGATTTGTTGCGCCTAGACTGGACCGTCTTAGAAGACCCTACATCAATAGGTGCTAGTGGCGAACTCCTGTGGTCTGATAGCGAGCAACGCGGCTACATGCGCTTTCGCGGTTTGGCCGCCAACGATGCCAGCCAGAGCCAGTATCAACTATGGATTTTCGATGACAAGACCGATACCAATTACCCGGTGGATGGCGGTGTCTTCGACATCCCCGCCGGCGCCGATGAGGTCATCGTTGCAATTGATCCTAAAATTAATGTCAAAGAAGCCTTCCAGTTTGCCATTACCGTTGAAGCACCCGGTGGCGTAGTTGTTTCTAAACGCGAACGTATTCCGCTGCTAGCTGCCGTGCCTAGCTAACGGGCATTTCTGGGTTCAATCATTTGGGTTTTGCGAGCATCATTTGGACCAGACCGATATGTCGTTCCACGAAGCCACCCTCGCAATAGCGAAAGTAGTATTCCCAGGTACGTAAAAAATGGTCATCAAGCCCCATCGCGCGCGCCTCATCATGGTGTGCTTGCAACGCCACTGACCAACGATCAAGGGTTGTCGCGTAATGCGGAGTAAAGTCCTCTAGATGAACCAGTTTCAAATCACTGTCGCTAGTCATCGCTTGACACATGGCGGTCACTGAAGGGATGCAAGATCCCGGGAAAATATAACGCTTAATAAAATCGATGTGGCGACTCGCCCTTTCAAAATCTTGATCTTGAATAGTGATGGCTTGCACCGCTGCCATTCCGCCTGGCTTTAATAAGCTACCAAGTGTGAAGAAGTATTCACCAAGGAAATCTGCCCCGACGGCTTCGACCATTTCTACGGATACCACGCGATCGTACTTGCCCTCTAGGGAACGGTAGTCTTTCAGTAAAAGTTCCACACGATCCTCAAGACCCGCGGAAGCAATCACCTTTTTAGCCCAAGCGTACTGTTCCTTGGAAATCGTAGTCGTGGTGACGCGGCAACCATATTCACGAGCCGCATGGAGAGCGAAAGCGCCCCATCCGGTGCCCACTTCTAAGAGGTGTGTGTCAGGCCCCAATTCAAGCTTGCGACATAAGTGATCGATTTTGGCAATTTGAGCTTGCTCCAAAGTCGTGCTCTGCGCGTCGAACAAACCACAGCTGTAAGTCATGGTCGGATCCAGGAACAAAGAAAAGAACTCATTGCTGAGATCGTAATGCGCTTCGATATTTCGTTTCGCACCCTGCAAAGTATTGCGGTTAGCTCGATGCAAGCGTCGCAGTAGCGGTGCACCCCACTTTGCCAGTCCCCCATCAATATGCTGCAACACATCGCGGTTGCGCGCGAACAAACGAATGGTTGCCGTTAGATTATTGGTATCCCACCAACCTTCGGCGTAAGCTTCGGCCGCGCCCAAAGATCCGCCAGTCACCATGCAAGGCCAGAAGCGCGGATCGAGCACAGTAATCTCGGCATGCAGCGCATCTTCACTCGGCTGCCCGAACAGCCAGACCGCGGGATCGCTCTTGCTATTATGATCCGGTGCCTCAACCAGTCGCAGTTCACCTTTTGTGATGCGACCAATCGAGCGGAGTACGAGGCGCCGCGCAGTGCGAACCTTCCAAGTGCTAGAGCCAATGGAACGAGATTTTGCGGTAACTATTTCCGCGGCAAGCGGCTGCGAAGTGGACTTAAGACGAGTGGGTGTTGACATGGTCCTTTGTTTTTATGTTTGCAGTTGATGCTGCCACCTTGCGTGGGTGGCGGTGAAAAGTGGCGCGTTTAAAAAACAAGCGCAATGCGTGCCAATAGATTGCAAAATGCAATCGCTGGCTTTGGAATGGGCTGCGTTGCACTTGACGTGCAACTCCACGGCGATTCAAGCTTTGAAAACTGCCGTCCAAGGTCACGTCAAAAACGCGTTCTCCCTCGCGCTCATTGACCATGGCGACGACTAAGCCATCTTTGTGCAACTGTATTTGCCAGTGGTATGAGTGGTCCATGCCATGAAATGGCGAGACATGGAAGTCCTTCTCAAAACTCCACGAGTGATGCTCTTGTGGGGATTCGCTGCGTGCATCCAAGGTATAGGCATGCCGCTCGAACCATGGGGTATTGGTGATTTCGGCGACAACAGCTACAAGTTGATTATTGTTGTCGTGGCACAGATAAAAGCTGACAGGATTGAACAGGGAGCCGAAGCTGCGTAACTGAGTGAGCAACAATATCCTTCCCTCAGGTCGGAAGTCTAACTCGCTAAGAACTCGATCCCGCACCGCGTCCTTGAGGTCGACATCTTGTGCACCAAAATAATCCGAGCGACGGAACGAACGTGGAGCCCAGCGCTTGCCGCCCCACGGAAGGTGCGAAGGCAAGTCTTCTAACTCATCCAGATCGAGTAGAACAAGATTTAAGGAATAGTTAAATTCATGCGCGCGGTCTTCATGACGGCGATGCCGTACCGCGCCTTCGAACAGGCGACTGTGTGTCATAGATTTCATGCTAAAACATCCTCGCTAACGCCCAATGCTTGGGCAACTCGAAGTGCCGACCAAGCGCCATCTTCGTGAAAGCCATTACGCCAGTAAGCGCCACAAAAGTGGATGCCATCGACGCCACTGATTTCCGCATGCCGGGCTTGCGACGCCACTGCAGCGGCACTGAAAATCGGATGATCGTACGAGAAGTTGCTAATCACTTTGTCCGCGTCAATTTCCTCAGAGCGATTCAGCGTAACAAATAGTGGTTTAGCGCTGCGGATATTTTGTAAACGGTTCATCCAGTACGTCACTGTGGCGCGCACCGCGCCTCGTGTTGGAACGAAGTAATTCCATGCCGACCAA
>CAWWAN010000057.1:0-10231 GCA_963934925.1 uncultured bacterium
GCTCTTTGCTCAATGCCCACGAGCTTCATCACGCGCAAAACCTCAGTAGCGCGCTCCTTACGAGCGATACGCTTAAGACCTGCGCGGTAACGCAAATATTCAGCAACATATAACTCATTGGGTGCCACGAAGTTCTCAGGAAGATATCCCACCAAGGCGCGGGCCTGAAGCGATTTTTCTCGCAGTGACAAGCCGTTGACACGGGCCTCGCCCGATGATTGCGGCAGATAGCCACTAAGAATCTTAAGTGCCGTTGATTTGCCGGCGCCATTAGGACCTAGCAAGCCAAGTATCTCGCCCTTGCCCACGCTAATGGACAAACGGTCGAGCGCTAGCACGCTGCCATACTGCTTACTTAAGGCTTCAATTTCGATCATCGACTGGGTAGGGCAAAAAGCATGCCGAGGCTAAAGGATACAATCCCCTAGCCTCGTTGAGTAGACGCACATTGCTGTGCGTTTTCGAACACCACTATTCTTTGACTTCGAAGTCTGCGTCGATTACATCGTCGTCTTGGTTAGACGCCGGCTGCGCTTCTGGCTGCTGCTGTTCTTCAGCTGCGGCCGCTTCGTACATTTTCTGAGCCACTGGCTGAATCGTTGTATTCAATTCTTCTACAGCAGTATCAATTGCGGCGAGATCTTCTCCTTCAAGAGCTTTCTTAGCAGCTTCGATTTTTTCTTCGATGGCAGACTTGTCAGCTTCGTCGATCTTATCTTCGCTTTCTTTGATGAGTTTCTCAGCTTGCCAAACGGACTGGTCAGCGGTGTTGCGCTTATCGGCCTTTTCTTTAGCAGCATCATCTTGCTCTTTAAACTTATCAGCCTCGTCACGCATGGCCTTGATGTCTTCATCAGAGATGCCAGACGATTGCTCAATAGTGATATGTTGCTCTTTACCAGTCGCTTTATCGACAGCGCGCACAGACAAAATACCATTAGCATCGATGTCGAACTCAACCTCAATTTGTGGAACACCACGCGGAGCAGCTGGGATGCCATCCAGGGTGAAGTTGTCTAGCTTTCGGTTGTCGCGCGCCATTGGACGCTCGCCTTGAAGAACTAAACATTCAACCTTATCTTGGTTGTCTGCCGCAGTACTAAACACCTCTTTCTTGGTTGTCGGAATTGTTGTGTTGCGCTCAATAAGCACAGTCATCACTCCGCCCATAGTTTCGAGTCCAAGTGACAGTGGCGTCACATCGAGAAGCACCAAATCCTCGACATCGCCAGAAAGAACGCCGGCTTGAATGGCCGCTCCTTGCGAGACCACCTCATCAGGGTTCATGGACTTGTTAGATTCACGCTTAAACACATCGTTCACAATTTCTTGAATGCGTGGGATGCGGCTTGAACCGCCCACCAACAACACTTCGTCGATGTCAGAAGGACTCACGCCGGCATCTTTAATAGCCTGCAAGCATGGCTTCTTACAGCGATCAAACAAATCTGAACAAAGGGATTCGAACTTAGCGCGCGACAAAGTAAGCATTAAGTGCTTGGGGCCTGTCGCATCGGCAGTAATAAACGGCAAGTTGATTTGTGTTTCTGAGCCAGAGCTCAATTCACACTTTGCTTTTTCACACGCCTCTTTTAGGCGTTGCAAGGCCATCTTGTCATCGCGCAAATCGATGCCGTTTTCCTTCTGAAATTCAGAGGCTACATAATCAATAAGTGCTTCGTCGAAGTCGTCGCCACCGAGGTGTGAATCACCTGAAGTTGCAAGCACTTCAAAAACGCCGTCACCCATATCAAGTACTGACACGTCGAAGGTACCACCACCAAGGTCAAAGACAGCGACTTTTCCAGACTTGTCTTTATCTACCCCATAGGCGATAGCAGCGGCAGTTGGCTCGTTAACGATACGAGCAACTTCAAGGCCCGCAATAGCGCCGGCGTCTTTGGTCGCTTGACGCTGAGCGTCGTTAAAGTAAGCAGGAACAGTAATAACTGCTTGCTTCACTTCGCCACCTAGATAATCTTCGGCGCATTCTTTTAGGTAACTAAGAATGTAGGAGCTGATCTCTGGTGCAGAGTAATCTTTGTCGCCAACTTTAACCTTCACGAAATCGCCCTTCGCGGCGGTTATTTCGTATGGCAAATGGCTACTCAATTCGCCTAGCTCGTCGCTGCGAACACCCATGAAACGCTTAATAGACGAAATCGTCCGCGTAGGGTTAGTTACAGCCTGACGCTTAGCAGCACCACCGACCAAACGTTGGCCGTTGTCTTGAAAAGCAACTACAGACGGAGTGGTACGCCCACCCTCGCGGTTTGGGATGACTTTAGATTCGCCACCCTCAAGTACAGACACCACTGAATTCGTTGTGCCCAGGTCAATTCCGATTATTTTTGTCATAATTTTAATGAGGATTTCCTCGCTTAGTTATCGCAAGAGTTGTGCCACAGTATTTCTGCCAATATGGCAGCTACTCGCCCTGATAATCTTTAATCTTGCGGTAAAGTGTGCGTTCACCAATGCCAAGCTGGCGAGCAGCAAGCTTGCGATTATCTTTGAAGGCATCGAGCGTAGCTAGTATCAATTCCTTTTCTACAGATGCTAAGGATTGACCCACAAAATGCTCAATTGCGCTTTCGTCAGTTAGCTCGACAGCGGCTTCAACACTTGTAGTGGCATTCGGAAGATCCTTAACATTTGCTTGTTCGAGTCCAAAGGGCAAATCATCGACACCAAGACAGCCATCCGTATCAAACAGCACCATGTTTTCTACCACATTTCTCAGCTCACGGATGTTACCGGCCCAGCTATGCGCCACCAAGTTTGCCAAAGCTAAGCGATCAAAGCTTGGCTCATCTTTGGATTCACGCGCGGATATCTCTTTGCAAAAATGGTTGGCAAGCAGTGGTACGTCACCGTCACGTTCGCGCAATGGAGGCACATCGATAGTGACTACATTTAGCCGGTAGTACAAGTCTTCGCGAAATTCGCCAGCTGCAACAGCTGCTTCCAGGTTTCGGTTAGTTGCCGCAAGCACGCGAATGTCAACCTTGCGTGCCTGATTGCCACCCACAGGTATCACTTCTTTACTTTCAAGAACGCGTAATAATTTAGCCTGTGTCTCAAGCGACATTTCACCTATTTCGTCCAGGAACAAAGTACCGCCGTCGGCGTATTCGAATTTGCCTACTTTGGAATCTTGCGCGCCGGTAAATGCGCCCTTCACATATCCAAACAGCTCACTTTCGATTAGCGATTGGCTTAAAGCTGCGCAATTAACCGCAACAAATTTCCGACGTGAGCGATTAGATAATTGATGCAGAGAATGTGCAACCAACTCTTTACCTGTACCCGACTCTCCGGAGATTAACACTGCAGCTGATGATGGCGCCGCTTGCTTAATACGTGAAAACAGCTGCTTCATTCCCGGCGAGTTTCCAATCATGCCCTCGAGGCCAAAACGCTGATCTAGAGCTTGATGTAACTCGTCATTATCCGTCAACAAATGTTGCGCGGCCAGCTGGCGTTCGACACGAGCGCGCAATTCGCGGGCATCAATGGGCTTAATGATATAAGAGACTGCGCCCTCTTCCATTGCAGCAACCGCTGTCTCGGCGGAGGCGTAGCCCGTCATCACGAACACCCCCACTTCTGGAGTACGCTGATTAATGTCACGCAACAAATCTAAGCCAGAGCCATCGCCCAACATCAAATCAGTTATCACGATAGCGAAATCGCGAGCACGTACGCGGTCAACAGCAGCCTGAAAGTGGTCGGCGATTTCGACGGTATAACCACTACGCTGCAAAACAGTTTGAATGACCTCGGCATGCGCCAAATCATCATCTACCACTAGAATACGGTCTTTAATCATCGGTTGCCGTAGTGAGTGGGAAACGCAAATGCACTTTGCTGCCTGAGCCGGATGAAGAGTCAATGGACATTTCGCCACCATGTGCATCGACTATTCGGCGCACAGTAGCTAATCCTAAGCCCGAACCTTTAGCCTTAGTCGAATAATAAACATCAAAGCAATGCTCAAGAGTATCCGGCGCCATCCCGGGACCGTCGTCAACGATATCGACGACTAAAAACGCGCCATCTTTGCGACTTATCAAACTGATATTGCCAGCAGCGCCCGTAGATTCAATGGCTTGCCGAGCATTGATGATTAAATTCAATAATACTTGTTGTACACGACTCGTATCTATCCATATTTTCGGCAAATTCAAGTCGAGGTAGCTATGCATTTGCACCTGAACGCGCTGTGCCTCAGGCACGGAAAACGCGACTACTTTTTCAATCAAAGCGTTGATCGAAGCGGGCTTAAACTCTAGCGAATCGGTACTTGCGAAACGCAAAAAATCTTCAAGGATATTATTGAGGCGTTCAACCTCATTGCGCAGCACATCTACGGTGCGCAGAGTGCGCCGCGCCTTAGCAGAATCTTCATCCAGCCAGTCTTCTTGCAGCAATGTTAAATGCAGCCCAATCGTGCTAAGCGGGTTCTTCAACTCATGCGCTAAACCACCAGCCAAACGGGCCAAGGTTTGCGGGTCGACAGCAGGAGCTTTTGAACTTTTGTCGTTGGTCATGAGTTAAGCGCATCGCGCCCATATAGAATAACGACGCCCCAAATTCTTAGCATTGTCTAATTTAGCATTCGACCTTTTCACGCCAGATGGCATCCAAACGGCAACAGCATTGTTGGCTAATGGCGACGTCATCGCTCTGCCAACAGATACTGTCCCAGGCTTGGTCGTGGCTGCTGATATAGCTGGCGGAGCCTCTAAATTATCGGCTTTGAAGGGCTCTGATAGCACGAAAGCCTATAGTTGGCATCTGGGAAGTCTGTCGATGCTGCAGAAGCTGAGTCCTAACTTGCCTGCTGGCATCCACCCTTGGTTACTGGAATCACTGCAACAGCAATGCACCGTTTTACTGCCGTCGTCGATGCTTGCTATTCCACCAACAATGGACTGGCCATTCCAGAAAGTGGGCCTGCGTTGGCCGCAAAACATCGACTTCCAAAACGTCGCGAAAGAATATGAGATGCCACTATTGGCGACAAGTGTTAACGACAGCGCACAACCGCCCATGGCGGGTGAAAAGTTGATCGAATGGCTCGAGCAAAAGAAAATACCTTACGCGATGCAGCTGCTTGACTCCAGCCTCGATGGTGAGGCATCAAGCGTGGTCGACGTTTTCCCAACGCCAAATGTCTTGCGTGGCGACCCTGCGAGGTCCAAGGACATCGGATTATCGATGTTGATGCTCTGCACCGGTAACACGTGCCGATCACCCCTAGCTGCAGAAATCCTTAAGGCCGAAATCGCCTCCTCTTGGCAGGTCTCGCCCGAAAAATTGTCCGACTTCGGCTTTGTCATCGAATCTGCGGGAACCTTTGCTCTCGAAGGCGAAGGCATCAGCGAGAATTCTAAGCGGGTCGGAGACGAAATCGGCCTTGCTCTCTCTGGTCATCATGCCCAATCACTAGAAACAGCACTCGACAAGCCGTGGGATATTATTCTGGCAATGGGCGCAAGTCACCTGGCGGCCCTGCCACCGAAATCCCCCGCGGCGTTATTTGACTTGTCGGGCCACGATATTAGCGATCCGATGGGCGGTGATATCAAGCAATACCGCGACACACGCCAGCGCTTACAGGAAGCAGCGCAACTTTGGGTGTCTGAGCTAAGCAGCTGGCCGCAGCGTTAGAGCCACAAATCGACTATCTGCCCCGTAGACGATGCAGCGAACATGTGCTGCTGAAATCCCAGATCTGAGACACGGCGAGCAACTTCGGCCAATAAGCGTAAGTGACCAAGTTTTTGGCTTTTAGGCACTAATATCATCACGATTACGGTGGTTACTGAACCATCGATAGCTTCAAACTCAAGTCCGTCTGGCATCACTGCCATGCCAACCATTAGCCCTGGTAAACCATCCACTGCCGAGTGAGGGACCGCTACACCACCTTCCATGCCCGTAGAGGCCGATTTCTCGCGTTGCAGCACGGTTTTCACCGCCTGATTGGTGATGGCTGCACTACAACTATTTGCCTCACAAAGCTGACGGCACAGCGCTTCAATCAACTGCCATTTATCTGCGGCAGCAGGTCGCAGCATAATAGCTTCGGGCTTGAGGTAAGTGGCGACTCGCATTGAAAGTCTAGGATACTTCAAAATACTGATATAGGCTATACTTACGGCCAGAATATTTGGGAAGAAGCGGGAAGCTGATTTCGTCAAAAAACTTCATGGTTGAGCCTTTGTTACTAGTAGCTAAGAGTTTACACTAATGCATCTTGCCTCCGGGCTCACTCCACACGAATAGGGCATATGCTCCCAACAATACTTCTCTCACTCACCTTTCTGTTGCCAGCTGCAGCAGCGCAAAACCCTCAAGAAGACATCGCTGTCCCACTGGGAGTCATCCAAGACGAAGGTGATTACTACACACTCGACCTCAGCGAAGTCGACGAAGGTGGGCTTACCTTGCGCCAGTTTGTAAAGATATGCCAAATCAACACAGGGCTTAACTTTACGCTTGACGAGTCGGCATCCGCAAACGTACGCCAAAAGCTTGACAACAAGAAACTGTTGCTTTATGGCACTAAGCGCATTCATAAAGACGACTTTTATTCGTTCTTCCAAATCATGATGAAGATAAATGGCTTCGTCTGTGTACAGCAAGGTGCGGGTGATTTGGCCGTGGTGGTAATCGTTGAGAACATCGGCGGTAACAACACGACGATAAAAGCTAACGCTCCGTTTGTTAACGAAGAAGACATTCCAAGTTTCGCTGACAAGCCTGGTACTTATATCTACACTGTCGTCGAGCTTAAGTACGCAGATGCCCAAGAGCTAGGAACTTCATTACGCACCACTTTAGGTGCCGGGTCAGGCGACAACAGTGCTTTCATGGCGTTGGGTGGCGAGCAGGCAATTCTAATACAAGGCTATGGTCCTTTCGTTGCTGCTGCTGCGCGCATGATTACAGTTCTTGACTCGAAGCCAGACATTGTGCAGCCTGAATTCAAGAAGGTGCGTTTGTTTGAAGCGTCCGCCGAAGAGCTTGCGGAAATTCTCTCTGAATTAGTGAATAGCCTACAGGCGGTGCCGCAGAATGTCAGCGGCAATAACACGCGTGCACGCAGCACTAGTCGTGGCGCAGGGTCAACGTCCACGAGTGGCATTGAAACTACTGTTACAGCCTACTCGCAAGACAACTCGCTGTTGATTACGGCCGACCCAGAATTGATGCCGAGCATTCTTGATTTGATTGCGCAACTCGACACCACCGTTGAGGATCCACAGTCGAATTACCATTTGTACAGCTTGCAGTACTTGGCTGTTGAAGACCTAAATGAAGCCCTAGAACAATTCGTTGATGCTGCTGAGCAAGAAGAAGAGCAGGCACGGAGCAATACTAGTAACGCGCCGCAGCGCCAAGGCGTTGTTGTTGAGGCACACCAGGCAACCAACTCGCTATTGATTATGGCGACCAAGAGCAAGTGGCTAGAACTGAAAGCTCTGCTCGACACTTTGGATCGTCGTCAACCACAGGTGCTTATCGAGACCGCCCTTATTGAGGTGAGTTCCGACTTTTCAAAAGAGATTGGTATTGAGTACGCCAAGGTTGAAACGCCTACTGGAGACACACAAAAAGGTTTTGCCTTTACTTCGGTTGGCATCTCTTCTGGCGATACGATTGGCGAGGCACGTTTGCCGTCACCGACTGCCGCAGGTCTTACCTTCGGCGTTTTCGACGGCGAAGATTTAGGGATTCCATTCATCTTGCGGGCTGCGCAAGCTCGTAACGACTCGAACATCTTGTCAGTGCCATCGGTGCTGGTTGCAAACAATCAAAGCGCCACAATCGAATCATCTGACGAAATCCCATACCAGACGTCAAATGCGGTTCAGGGCGCGGTTTCTGCTGATGTAGCGTACGCCGAAGCTGGCATAACCTTGCGCATTTCACCTTCAATCTCCGCGGAAAAGTATTTGCGACTGGGCATCAGCCTTGAAGTCAGCGCGTTCCGCGGCGCGTCGACCGGCAACTTGCCACCACCAACCGTTACACGCAAGATTGATACTGTAGTGACTCTCCCAGATGGCGCTACTTTGTGGTTGGGCGGTATTATTCGTAACGACTCAACAGAAAATGACCAAGGCATACCTTACCTGTCAGAGATTCCGCTGATTGGTTGGATATTTGGTTCGAACGCGAAAACAGAAATCAAGACGACCTTATTCTTCTTCTGTACTCCGAGAATTCTTGAAGACTTTGAAGAGCTGCAAGACATCTCCGAAAAAGGCAAAGCGCGTGCCGCGGATACTATTGGGCTTGGGCGCCTTCGCATGATCGACCCTGAATTCGAGCTCGAATACCCCGCCGACATCATTCTGCCTCAAGATGAAGATGAGGATGGCCAGTCCGACACTGCGCACCTTAACTTGTCGTCATTCGCCCAGCCGATTTACTCGACATCAGGCGGTGTGACTGACAACGCTTCCCCCGACTCCGAATAAAGTATTGTGGCTGACCCCGAAATATCGACTGCTCGCCCCACACTACACCAGCTTGTTGTAAAACATACTGGCCTAGACGACAACGATGTCTACAAAATAACGGAACAGGCCATCAGCTCGGGGAAGAGTCTCGATCGTATTTTAATTACGCGCGGAGTAGATGATTTAAAAGTGCTCTCTGCCTTCAGCGAACACTTAAACATTGAGCTGCTGACTAAACTAACGGGCACCAAGGTTCCTGCTCTCTTTGTAGACACTGTGCCACTTGCCTTTGCCCGTGCGCACGATGTCATCGCTATCCGCAAAGATGATGATGGTGCTATTGTTGTTGCCTGCGCACACCCTCTTGACTTCCATCCTCAAGACGACTTGGCCGCAATGATTCCGGCTGCGGTGCGCTTTGTCTTGGCTCCGCGCCCTGAAGTGACCGAGTTGATTAACCGCGCTTTCCGTAATCGCTCTGATGGTGTCGACGATGCCCTCGAAGATTTAGCTGAAGACGACATCATGGGCCTTGTGGCAGACCTCGACGAAGGTGAAGACTTGCTCGATGTCGCGAACAAAGCGCCAATTATCAAGCTTGTTAATTCGCTTATTTTTCAGGCGCTTAAGTTACGCGCGTCTGATGTTCACTTCCAGCCATACACCGACCGGATGCAGGTTCGTTTTCGCATCGACGGCATCTTATACGACATGGAATCCATTCCGAAAAATGCGCAAGATGCTATTACTTCGCGTATTAAAGTCATGGGACAACTTGACATCGCAGAGCGCCGCATGCCGCAAGATGGTCGTGCTTCAGTGCGTATTGGCGATGGCGAAGTTGACGTACGTATTTCAGTCGTGCCTACTGCGGAAGGCGAGCGCTGCGTAATGCGCTTGCTCGACAAGTCGGCGCGAGTATACGAGCTAGAAAGCATCGGCCTCGACGAGCAAAACCTTGCCACGCTTAACCATTACGTAAAGTTCCCACACGGGATTATCCTGGTAACCGGCCCTACGGGTTCGGGTAAAACCACAACTTTATATGGCTCCCTTACTGCGATTAGCACCGGCGACAAGAACATCTTAACTATTGAAGACCCAGTTGAATATCAGCTAGATGGCATTTCTCAAGTTCAGGTTAATACGAAAAAAGGTTTAACTTTTAGCGCTGGCTTACGTTCCTTCTTGCGCCAAGACCCTGATGTTATGATGGTCGGCGAAATCCGCGACGTTGAAACCGCTGAAATCGCTATTAGAGCAGCGATTACCGGACACCTTGTGTTCTCGACTGTTCACACAAACGACGCGCCAAGCACAGTTACGAGACTCATCGACCTAGGCTTAGAGCCTTACTTAGTCTCTTCGTCATTGGTGCTTGTTGTTGCTCAACGCCTAGTGCGCTGCTTGTGCGATTCTTGTCACGAATGGGTTATACCGGATGAACATCAACTCGCTCAATTGCGTGCGATTGGCATTAACGCGAGCCAGCTAAAGGATGGCAAAATGGCTGTCGCCAACGGATGCACAGAATGTTTTCACTCTGGCTTTTCCGGACGGACGGCGCTTTATGAATTGATGCCAATGACGGACACCTTGCGCGAGTTGGTAATGGACAACGTTTCCGCAACAGTGCTCAAGCGCGCTGCCGTTGAAGGTGGTATGCGAACCTTGCGCTCCGATGGTAACCTCAAAGTGATTGGCGGCATCACTTCTCCAGACGAAGTATTAAGAGTTACCCAACTCGATCTGAC
>CAWWAN010000058.1:0-10126 GCA_963934925.1 uncultured bacterium
ATTGCTGAATACCTCAATGAAGTTCCGATCCCTACCGATCGTATTGAAGAGATTTTGGCGCACGTTTCGTTTCCGCAGTCCTATGCATTGATTCCGTTTTATTCGGCTTCATCAATGGTGGCTTCAGAATGGATTGACACTGGTTTGGCAGAACTACGTTTGCAAGACCCAAGCACTTACCCGGATTGGGCGAACGGTAATGCCGAATTGATGGGCTTTGCGGGTATCAACGCCACCGATGGCAAAGTTAACCGTCAAGGCAATCAGCAAAATGTCGGCCAACTAAGCCCAATCGTTGGCGGCCCAGTAGATGAGGCAAATATTGGTCTTTATGAGATGACTATCTCTGACGCGTCAAGTGTATTTTCAACCCAAACGCAATTTTTGCGCCTGCCAGAATTATTGTTGGGTTACGATATTAGGCCTAACGCCTCTGGTTCCAGCGCATTCGAAATCATCGATGTGGTTTACAATAATTCCACAAACGAAATGACGTTTAGTACGCCAAACTCAGATGGCGGCATGTCTTTTGTTGTCAATCCAGGAGGCAACTGGTCAATCGTGCCTAAGTTCTTTCGCATTGATGCTAATGGTGTTAAGAATAGACTACCAGGCAGTTCTGACATATACTTCCAGTTCCAGGGCGCTGACGAAAGTGCACCTGGCCTGAACATTCCTGGAACACCGCTACTTGGTGATAATGTCTGGACGTCAAATTTAAGCTTATTGGCTGGCACTCGGTTCTTGCGTTACCGCATTCGTTTCGATGCTGATGCGCAAAACTCAGGTATTGACCTGAGCACACCACTGACGGTTATCAGCTACATTAAGATTCCTTACGTCTTTTAATTTCGTAAGCGAAAACTTTACATGCCGCGTCGGTACTGACCGCCAACCCGATATAGCTCACCGCTAATTTGACCTAGTGTGCAATGCTTAACACACTCCATTAGTTCGGTGAACACATTGTCTTTACGCAGCGCAACTTCGCGCAATCGCGACAAGCTTTCGCCCGCGGCACCCGCTTTACGTAGATGAATAGCGGCGACCTGCTGAACTTGCGATAGCTTTTCTTCGTCCGAAGAACGAATGAGATCGACACGCACAACTTCGCCTTCAACGGCGTTAGGGTTAATGAAAGTGTTAACGCCAATAATCGGTAATTCTCCAGAATGCTTTTGCGATTCGTAGAGCATGGACTCTTCTTGAATCTTCCCTCGTTGATACATGGTTTCCATTGCGCCAAGTACGCCTCCCCGATCGCTTAATCGTTCAAATTCAGAGAGAACAGCTTCCTCAACTAATTCAGTTAGCTCCTCGATGATGAACGAACCCTGTAATGGATTTTCGTTCTTCGCTTGGCCGAGCTCTTTATTGATGATCATTTGAATTGCTAGGGCACGGCGCACCGAGTCCTCTGTTGGAGTCGTAATGGCCTCGTCATAGGCGTTCGTGTGCAAGCTTTGGCAGTTGTCGTATATTGCATAAAGAGCTTGCAGGGTGGTGCGAATGTCGTTGAAGTCAATCTCTTGAGCATGCAACGAGCGACCACTTGTCTGAATGTGGTACTTAAGTTTTTGTGAGCGCTCACTCGCGGAATAACAGTCGCGCAATGCAATCGACCAAATGCGCCGTGCAACGCGTCCGATGACACTGTATTCTGCATCGATGCCATTCGAGAAGAAAAACGAAAGGTTATGCGCGAAGCTATCGACGTCCATGCCGCGAGAGCGGTAGTACTCGACGAATGTGAAACCGTTTGACAAAGTAAAGGCAAGCTGCGAAATTGGATTCGCTCCTGCCTCGGCAATGTGATATCCCGAAATGGACACGGAGTAAAAATTGCGAACCTTTTCGTCAACAAAGTACTGCTGAATATCGCCCATCACTTTTAGCGCGAATTCAGTGCTAAAAATACAGGTGTTCTGCGCCTGATCTTCTTTGAGAATGTCAGCTTGAACCGTCCCGCGCACTGCCTGCAGGGTGGCGTTTTTGATTTCTAAGTATTCATCCGCATCGATGAGTTGATCGCCTGTTACACCGAGTAGGCCAAGACCGAAGCCGTCATGGCCCTCGGGTAAATCGCCACGGTATTGTGGCTGCTCGCCCTCGCACAGCTCACTAATTTTTTTCTGTGCATCTGGCCAGCGACTCGTTTCTTTCAAACGCCGCTCGACTTGCTGGTCGATAGCGGTATTCAAAAAGAAGGCAAGCATCATCGGCGCAGGACCGTTGATGGTCATGGACACCGATGTTGACGATGCACATAAATCAAAGCCAGAGTACAAACGCTTGGCATCATCGAGTGAGCAAATGGACACACCGGAGTTGCCGACTTTGCCGTAGATGTCCGGGCGCGAATCTGGGTCTTCGCCGTACAGTGTTACCGAGTCGAATGCTGTAGACAAACGCGCAGCAGCTTGGCCACGGCTTACATAGTGGAAACGACGGTTGGTGCGCTCGGCTGTTCCTTCCCCAGCAAACATGCGGGCGGGGTCTTCGCCAGTGCGCTTAAACGGAAATACTCCAGCGGTGTAAGGGAATTCGCCAGGAAGGTTCTCATGAGAAAACCACAAAATGAGGTCGTCCCAATTGTTGGTTTTCGGTAAAGCAACTTTGGGCACGCGCAAGCCAGATAAGGTCATTATTGACGCTGGCACGGTAATGTCGCGTCCGCGAACTTGGTATGTGAACGCGTCTTGACGGTACTGCGCACGAATTTGTGGCCAGTTATAAAGTTGCTCGCGAATACGAGGGCCCATCTCGCGAATTAACTCTTGGTATCTTTGGCGCAAAACCAAAATTCCAGCGTCGACGGTATCGTCTACTATCTGGTCGGCAGCATATTCAGAGTTAATCGCAGGAACATCATCGCCAAGTTCAGCTAACGTGCGTGCCAGCGCCTGCGCGCGACATGCCGTTTCGGCATCGCTGATGCTACGTGATTTATGATTACGCACGGCGTTGGCAATGTCAGAAAGGTAATGCACTCGATCAGCAGGGATTACCGTCGGAATATCTTTACGCCCTCCGCTGAGTCCTTCCGTTACCCAGTCCTGATTGCTAAAAACATTAATCTGGGGCATGAGCCAATTAAACAATTTATCAACGCCATCATCACCGAAGCGTGATGCCGAACATAAGAACACGGGCATTTCTTCAAGGTCGGTTTCAAATAAGTTGTGATTGCGTTGATATGTTTTTGCAACTTCACGCTTAGCGTCTAGCGCTCCTTTTTTGTCGGCTTTATTCAAAACGACACAGTCAGCGAAGTCGAGCATGTCTATTTTTTCTAACTGAGTTGGCGCGCCAAATTCGGGTGTCATCACATAAAGAGAAAAATCGCACAAATCAGTTACGGCCGAATCGCTTTGACCGATGCCAGCGGTCTCTAAAATAATGCAATCGAACCCAAAAGCGCGCATCGCATTCAAAGAGTCGCTCACAGATTCTGAGGTCGCCAGGTTTGCACGGCGCGTCGCCATTGAACGCATGAACACCCGTTCGTCTTGCACCGAGTTCATACGAATGCGGTCTCCGAGTAAAGCACCACCAGTGCGGCGGCTAGAGGGATCTACAGACAAAATCGCGATGTTACGCGTTGGGTATGAAATTAAATAGCGGCGCACCAGCTCGTCTGTTAGAGAAGATTTGCCAGCGCCACCAGTTCCAGTAACACCAATGATTGGCGTGATGTCATCGCAATGTGTAGCTGCGAGTTTGCCATGCGAATTTTCAATAACACTAATCGCTTGCGCAAGCTGCTCGGGCTTGCCGCTCGCTATTGCAGCATCGACGTCGCTAATCTCAACCTTGGGGCTTGCCAAAGTTAGATCAATCATGTTTTGAATCATGCCGACCAAGCCCATTAAGCGTCCGTCTTCAACGGAGTATATTTTTTCTATGCCATAATCGTTTAGTTCGGAACACTCTTCATCGGTAATAGTGCCACCACCGCCGCCAAATACTTTGATATGCGAGCAGTTGTTCTCAGCGAGTAGGTCGACCATGAATTTAAAATATTCAATGTGCCCACCCTGGTATGAAGAAATTGCAATTCCATCGGCGTTTTCTTCGATAGCGGCTTTGACAATCTCTTGCACGCCACGGTTGTGACCGAGATGGATTACCTCGACACCTTCTTGCTGTAAAACGCGACGCATAATGTTAATTGCTGCATCGTGGCCATCGAAGAGGGCAGCAGATGTTATGAATCGGAGTTTGCGGGGTTCGGTCATGTTATTGTTTATTGATGATGCGTTCGCGATATTTATTTAATTCGCTAAGTAGTTGATCTAATTCGAGAATGCGCTCAGAAACTTGTGCAGTGCGAACAGCTAACAGTTGTTCGAGTTGCTGCAGCATCGCGGGGGTAGCGCCACTGACGAAGCTGTCATTGAGTTCGCCGATTTCACCTAGTGAAAGCCCCAGGTGCTTGAGGCGTGAGATGAAGCGCAGTCTCTCGATGGCGTCATTGCTGTACAGGCGGCGCCCGCCGGGACCGCGATCGGTGGCTGGGAGTAGCTTCAGCTCACCGTAATAGCGAATGGTGCGGGTGCTAACACCCGCCAATTTTGACAATTCAGAAATGTCGTAGTTGTGTGCTGCCGACGCCATATGCATATCTTATCATACAGATGACAGTTCGCGTCAACTGTAATCAAAAGAAATATATAATAAATAAAGCACCGAAAACTATCATTAGCGCCCATTCTTTTAGGAAGTCGCAATAGGTCGAGGAAAAATCTAAAGAAAAAGCTAAAGAAAAATAAATATCAAGCCGATTAAATAAAAGCTACAAGAGGTGCAAACCTATTCCGACTGCAGGGGATGGCAGAACGAATTTTACGAGTGGCGAAGGGGAAAGGAGACCAATGATTGGCAACAGTCGTTGGTTTTTCCTATTTATCGCGTTTTACTAGGGTTAAAGCCGCTGAATTCATACAGTAGCGCTTCCCTGTTGGCTGCGGACCATCGTCAAACACGTGCCCCAAATGGGCATCACACTCGCCGCAGCGCACCTCAGTGCGAGTACGAAACAGTTTACGATCAGAGTGCAGGCTTAGAGCGCTATCGTCGATAGGCTGCCAATAGCTGGGCCAGCCGGTACCAGATTCGTATTTAGTGTCAGATGAGAACAGTGGATTAGAACAACATACGCACGCATAGTGACCGTCTGCCTTCTCGTCCCAGTACTCGCCACTGAAAGCTGGCTCGGTTCCACCTTTTTGAGTAACTTCGTACTGTATGTCACTCAAAGCTGGCTCGGTTCGGCCTTCCGGACTCATTTTATCGGGTATTTCGTTCAAACTTTCGTTTTTACTACACCCTAATATCAGAAAAGCGCATAAAGGCAGCATACATTCGGTTATTCCCATACTATTATCTTAATCTAACGCAATATTATATGTAAGCTATATTAATGAAGATTCTCCGCATCACCTTTATGCTAAGCCTTTTGAGCTTGGCAATGAATTCGGCCACAGCCCAAACCAAGCTTAAACTTGAGCAGGTTGGCGGTAACTTTAGCAAGCCCCTGCTGGTTACCAGCGCTCCTGGCGAGACGAACCGAATGTTCGTTGTTGACCAAAACGGTAAAATATTCGTCGTTAAAGATGGAGTGCAGTTAAATACTCCATTCCTTGATGTAAGCGCACTTAACTCAAGCGGTGGCGAGCGCGGGTTGCTCGGCTTGGCTTTTCATCCGCAGTATGCGTCGAATGGATACTTCTTTATTAACTTCACCGATAACTCTGGGGATACACAAGTTTCAAGATATCAAGTGAGTGCCGGTAATCCCAACGTCGCAAATTCTGGTAGCCGCTCTGATATTCTTTTTATTGATCAGCCCTATAGTAATCACAACGGTGGATGCATCCGCTTCGGTCCTGATGGTTATTTGTACATAGCCACTGGCGATGGCGGCTCAGCTAACGATCCTGGAAACCGTGCTCAAAACGGTTCTTCATTGCTTGGCAAGATGTTGCGAATTGATATTGATAGCGCATCACCTTACGCTATTCCACCGAGTAATCCTTTTGTGACCAATTCAAGCGTGCGCGATGAAATTTGGGCTTTAGGCCTTCGTAACCCATGGCGTTTTAATTTTGATTCGGCCACTGGCGATATGTATATCTCCGACGTCGGGCAAAACGATTGGGAGTACATTCACTTTGAGCCGGCTGGCGATGCTGGTGGCCGCAATTACGGCTGGAAAATAATTGAAGGCTCGCATTGTTTTTCACCTTCAAATAACTGTAATACAGCTGGTCTAGAGATGCCAATTTTTGAATACGGGCACTCTTTTTGGCCGACAGCTAATTATTGCATTATTGGTTCTGAAATTTATCGCGGTAAGGCAATGGCGCGAATGAGCGGGCGTTATTTTTTCAGCGATGCCGGCAGCCAAGACTTGTTGTCATTTCGCTATAACAGTGCTACCAATACTGTAAGCAATTATGTCGATCACACAGCGGAAACTAATGTCGCAGGTTCAGCGTCATCGCTTGGAATGGATGGTAACGGTGAAATTTATGTTTGTCGTGCCCCAAATATCTATAAAGTTGTTCCTGCCGAGATGCGCTTGCTTGTTCCTAGCCTAACGACTGGGAGCCAAGCTGTTATTTATGTGACAGTATCTTCGCCTAACTCACCGACCTATCTCGCCTACTCATTTCAAGGTTTAGGTAACACACCGGTTTCGCAATTGAGCGTGGTATTGTCATTGAGTAGTCCACAATTGGCCGCAACAGCAACTTCTAATGCTGGCGGTATCGCCTCCTACTCGGTAGTGCCGCCAGCAAGACTGTTCGGCCGTACAATTTGGCTACAAGCAGCTCAGCAGGGACAGACGTCGAACGTATTCGAAGCAACGTTTAATTAATGACTCGAGTGTTATTGGGTAGTGGCGGCTTTCGCGGAGAAGCGCGCCGCGACTTTCTGTGCGCGCAAATGCGCGAATTCTTTGGTGATATCCAGCAGTTGCTGTTCGTGCCTTATGCCGGCGGCGACTACGACAAGTATGTCAATCTAATGATTGACGCTGGGTTTCACGCGGGCTACGACTTAGTTGGCATTCACACTTTCGATGATGCTGCGGTAGCTGTAGAAAATGCTGAAGCCGTTTACGTTGGCGGTGGTAACACTTTTCGCTTAATAGACAAACTGCACAGCAATGGCACATTGCAGGCTTTAAAACAACGCGTTGCGGGCGGTATGCCTTACATGGGAGTGAGCGCTGGTTCAAACGTGGCTTGTCCAACCATGCAAACTACCAACGATATGCCGATCGTTTACCCACCATCGTTTGACAGCTTGCATATAGTCCCATATCAACTAAACGCACATTACTTTGATGGAGCCACATTCGTTAAACATAACGACGCATTCGAACAGCACTTCGGAGAAACACGATTAGATCGCATTCGCGAGTTTCATGAGTGTAATGATGCACCAGTTATAGGGCTACGCGAGGGTAGTGTTATCGTTCATGAACATGGCAGAGCGTTGCTGAAAGGCAACAGCTGCGCTATCTTCTTGAAAGGAGAGGAGGCTAAAGAAGTCGCCGACGGTAGCGACCTTCTTGACTATATATAGTCTCTTCTAAAAAGGTAGTGCTTCACTTTACAACGCGTTCTACTTCATAGCCCATGCCTTTGAGCAATGCGCCGACCCCTTGAGGCCCAGCAAAGTGCAATGCTCCAAATGCATAGAAAGTCACAGATTCTGGATTAGCTTTGATGCGCTTGTTGATACGGTCAGCCATGTTGTCATTACGCACAGTGAGCAAGGCATCGAAGGCGTCCTTTTCTAGTTGGCTGGCGTCAAGCAGTTCGACATTGGCGAATTCCCATAGGCCATCGATGTCACCTTCAAGGTAGTAATTAAGCATTAACTCGATGTCTGAAATTTCGTTGTCGGCTTTTTCAATCATGTTGTCAATCGCTATGCCTAACAATTTAATTTGGTCTTCTTCGCTACCAAAGGCGAGTGCTGCAAGTTGCTCATCGATGGTTTCGATGCCACCCACCTCTTTGTTTTCTTTGCGTGCGCGATTAGTTAGTTGCATGTCCAATGCAATACCTTGCATATAAGGCATCGCGTCAATCATCTGTAAATACATACCCACCATCCAGGGGCGCCAGCTATTCACCATATTCATGATCATTTTGTTCGATTCAACCAATTCATTTATTTTGGCATACATGTCGGCAGGTATCAGATCGCTCAGGTGGGTGCCCTCAGGCAGCTTGCCCTCTACAGTGACCCTCCCTGACAACTCAACTTGAGATTCTTTAAGCTCGGTGAAGATTGCATCGGAATCGGTAAAAGCGGCTTCAACGGCAGGTGCCAAGGTCGTAACCCGCGGATCGGCAACGTGCATGGTGCCAAATAGGTACGAGGTGTTGTTCTCGCTAGTAACCTTCCAGAGTAGGGGGTTTTGACCGGTGACGCTTGGCGCCGGTGCTCCTCCAGAGCATGATATGAAGATACTTCCGATTGTCAGCGCAGTAATTACGCAATATTTAATCCACTTATTCATTTGTTAAGTATAACCAAGCGTACTAGTCTAGTGTTTAATGGATACTGCCAACCGTACCTTTATCGCGCTGCTCGCAATCATCGCTACTATTCTAGTGGGCTGGGTGTTGCATGTCGGGGCTAGTATTTTGCAGCCGCTAGTTATCGCTTTTTTACTCGCCTCAATGTTGCAGCCAGTTATCGTTAGGCTTGCACGGTTGAAAATTCCGCCAACGATTGCGGTCGTGTTCCTAGTAGCGCTAATTGGTTTAGGCTTGGCTCAGGGCGGCTTGATGCTGCAGTCGTCCATCGAAGATTTTTTCACGAATTCAGGCGCGGAAACATTAGTCGACGGCGTGCATGACCAATTGGTGAAGTCGTCCATTCCTGAGAGAGTGCAAAACTTAATCGTGGACTCTCTCAAAAAATCCGACTTGCAGGGAGTCGCTAGCGGCCTGATTGGCGGCGGCGTTGGGTTTGCAAAAGGTTTGATGTTAATAATGATTTACATGAGCTTTATCTTCGCTGAGCAAAAAATATTCAGGCGTAAAATTTTGTCCATCGCCGGAGATCGTGAAGCAGAAGCTTCGCAGATGCTAGAAAAAATGGCGCGTGGTATTCAGCGCTATCTGTCTGTGAAAACGGCCGTGTCGTTACTGACGGGTTCACTGTGCTACGTCGTGCTTGTAAGCCTCGATGTGCCATATGCCTTGTTATTTAGCTTGTTAACTTTCCTGCTGAACTTCATTCCAACTTTCGGCTCAATTATCGCAGGATTTTTTCCTACAATTACGGCGCTAGGTAGTGGCGCGCCATGGTCAACCGCGCTCATCGTGATGGGTGCCTACTTAGTAATCAACTTGACGCTAGGCTCATATATCGAACCGAAAATACTCGGACGCGAACTCAATCTCTCACCACTAGTCGTCGTGGTGTCCGTTGTGGTGTGGGCCGGAATATGGGGAGTCGTCGGCGCTTTTTTGGCAGTGCCTCTGACTTCAGCCATTCAGATTATGCTGCTCAGCTCTGAGCGTACGCGACCAGTAGCGATACTACTTAGCATCGGACCCGGCGAAAAGAGTAAGGACTAATTAATCGTCGTCGTCTTCAGGATCGTATATCTCATGCGAGCTTTCTTTGGCATTACGCAAACTCTTATAGTGTGCGTTAGCCGCTTCGATGTCGCCTTCGTGTAATGCTAACTCTAGCTCAAGCAGAGTGTCGGCTAGAGTCAACAGTCGACGCTTGAAATTAATTTCGTACTTAGCTTTTTCAAGGCCTGCCTCACCAGGATAATCTGGGCAATAGGGCAGCGCATCAATCGCGAGTTGCTGCATTGCTTGAATGTCTTTGATGCACTTGGCGTGTTGCTCGACCTCAGGAATAGACTTGCGCACTGCGCGCATGTGGTCTTTCATTTGCTCCATAATCTCTTCGAGCGGTGAATCGCTATGCCCATGCTCTGAATCTTGACCAGGGTCTTGAGAGAAGGTCATTAAGGTAAAGCCGGCGGCAATTAGGCCAGTAATAAAGAGAGTAGAAAAGGGTTTTATCATGCTAAAAAAAGGCCGCCAAAGGTTCGCAGCTTATCACGTTCAACCCCCAC
>CAWWAN010000059.1:0-10102 GCA_963934925.1 uncultured bacterium
AAATCTCGAAACCTATACCCTGAGTTCCTGTCCTTTGTGAAAAAGAACATCTCTGACCTCGAGGCGCTCGGACATACCGTTGAGTTGGCGGGCGTCTTTTATCATCTCGGAGAAAATGATATGTCCTTATCCTCTTTCAAGCAGAATGCGGTTTCTCGAATGAAAGAGTTAATCGACGGTAGTCGCCAAGACTTAGGAATGCGTGATCTAAAGTGGTTCGTTAGCCAGCAACCACCAGCAGTATTTGATGGCGCTGCAAAGGTCGATATAGCGGTTCAACTGAGCGAGTGGTCGCAGCAAAGCAAAAGCAATTGGCACGTACCTGCTCCGGGGCTCCTAGCTGACAAAGAGCATATCCTTATGAACAGCAACGGCATTATTAAGCTCGGGTTATTGCTCGCCGATGCTTACTTGAAGCAACGCTAACTGCTGCTAATTCTTCGAACCGCGGCGCTGTTCACCAAAAGCATTATTGAAGGTCTCCAACTGCTCTGGATTTAGCATGGACGCCACATTGTCAAGATGACGGCGTCTATTTTCGCCTTTCATCTGCCCGCCCTCTTCAGCGGTAAGGCTACCCGATTGCCAGAGTTCGGATAATTCCCGTCCTGCACGTTGCTCCTCGGAAAGCATTTCTTCATACAAAGCTTGTTGCGAGGCATCAAGGTCAAGCCACTCGCTGGCTTTGGCAATTCTTTCTTGAGTTCTTACAGCCGCTTTCTCATCCTTTTCTTTTCGGCGAATATCCTGTAAAGTTTCTTCCACTTTAACTTCTAGTTCTTTATCGACCGAACCTGGAGTTGCCTGTTCGCCCATCCTCTTAGCAAGGGCATCAAAATCATTCTGTGACACAAAACCATCGATGGGTTCGCGCTTTATTGATCCACTCGCAAGCGAACCCACTCGCAAGTTCAACTCTTGCAATTCACGACGCAGAGAAGCAGTCTCCTCACGCAGTAATTCGATTTCTGCCGCAGAGGATTCGTGATTAGCAATCGGGGCTAATGGTGGCGCAGGCGAATCGGTAGCTATTATGATTACGCAGACAATTGCAGCAAGCGCAACGATGGCCGTTTGAGGAATGTTCATCTTTACATTCTATTGCCATTTAAAGACAGAGTGCCCCAGAATTAGCAGACTTTTCGACTTCTGCTATCATTTAACGCAAATGAAGCATTCTTTAACCTCTCTAATCGTAATTTCTTTAATGGCGACCGGCTGCTCATTCCAAGGCTCGGAGCAAGAGAGTCCATGGAGCAATTACGAACCATTAATCCCAATGACTGAAGGACCCACCTATCAGTTGCTAGAGGGCTACGACCCGCTGTGGCTGAACCAAGTGAAAGAAGGGGTTGAGTTAGCACGCAGCTATTGGGGTACATATGGCCCGACCCGCATACTTATTCTTGGCAAAGAAGAGGGTCAAGTAATCAGCGCAGAATCGAAGAAGTCCTTTCTGAATGAATACTGCAAATGGCGAACAGCATCATCCAAACATCACTCGCACGAAGACTGCTTAGTTCATGCAAAAGAAAATCTTTTTGGGCCCATGGAGCGCGGGGAGTCGGAGTCGATGCTTTCAGGTGTTAGAGATACCGTTCCGCAAATGGCGGAACTGATTTTCATCAATGTCCACAATCAAGAAAATGATGACGATACCCTTCCCGGTCCGGTTCAACGCGGAATTCATGAATACACTCATGTCTTTCAAATATCTGTAGGAAGAATGCCTACATGGATGATGGAAGGTGGCGCTATGTTCTTTGAAAATTGGATTCCGCAATTGGTTAATCGCGGTGACTGGAAATTGAGAATGCGCCAGATGATGCGAGAGACTAAATTCAAGTTACGAGGCTTGAAGTACACCATTGCTGACATGGAAGAAATCGAATCTGCCTCTGAAGGACTGAAAGAGCATTACCACACTCTAGCCTACCAATCGGGTGCTTGGGCAATCGCCTTCATTATTCATCAATCTCCGACTCAGAACGTCGCTGTTTTCAGAGACGAGTTCTACCCCTTGGTAGCTGAACTTGGATGGGAGGCTGCAGTGGCCCAATATTCCGGCATGGATTCTAAGGAGGACTTCTACCGCGCGTTCGATGCCTTTAGTAGCCTTTCCATTGACGAGCAGATGGAGAGCATTGGTGCTATTAAATAAGATAGTGTCTTCAAGCTATTGCTGCCCGTTGGGGTTATCTATAATTGCCAAACGATGAAACCACTTTTCAAAACCTACATGATTACATTTCTTTTGTTTGCAAGCTGTACTGTGACAGAAAAGATGCTTGTTGAAATGCCCGTAAACGCAGAAACTCGCGAAGAGTTTATCGTAGCATTGAACGAGGTGCTTATAGATACGCGCGCCTACGCCGGTTGCCGCGAAGCAGCTATTTGGATCAACGAGCAAGATGCCGACAAAGTCTGGATCTATGAAGAGTGGCAGTCACGCGCGCACCAGGAAGCTTATGTGGCTTGGAGGGGTGAAACTGGTAATACCAGCCACCTTGGTCCATATCTCAACGGTGAGTTACGTTTCTTGTGGTTGAACAAGCGATAGAGTCGAGATTACTCATGGCGTAGTGCCTCAACCGGATCTAAATTCGCTGCCTGCCAAGCTGGGTAAAGCCCGAACACCAGACCGATGGTAACGGAAATACCGAAGGCCAGGAAAGGAGCTTGTAGCGTGACGATGGTTCGCATGTCAGCATAATGCTCGACCAGGTACGGTACCAAGACACCGAGTCCAATTCCTAGAATGCCGCCGCCTACCGACAGCACCACGGTTTCGACAAGAAACTGCATCATAATATGATGCCGCTTAGCGCCGAGTGCGCGACGAATGCCGATTTCGCGCGTTCGTTCGTTAACGGTAGCAAGCATCACATTCATGATACCAATACCGCCGACTAGCAGACTAATAGAAGCGATGCAGCCGAGCACAATATTAAAAATGCGCTTAGTCTCTTCGGCGCGAGCCAAAAGCTCGAGCGGAACAATCACTTCGTAGTCATTCTGAGGGTGCTCGCGTGCCAGCATGGTGCGGCTGGCAGCCGCGACTTGCGCAACCGTTTCAGCATTTTTCACCGAGGCAATCACCTCGTGGAGGTCGACCATTTCAATATTTCGACTACCACTGTTCATCTTAACGTTCATGCTACCGAACCAACTGATTCCGGTTTGTATCGGAATAAAAATCTCGACGGTAACGGAAGCGGCATTTGACGCAGCGCTAGCGCCGATAGGAACGCGCGGGAGAATAACCCCTATCACTTCGAAGTACTCTGGACCGATTTTAATAGTTTGACCAAGTGGCTCTCTGCCGGGGAAGAAATATCGAGCAACCTCGTAACCGACCACGCACACATTATTACGTTTGATATCGTCAATCGGGCCGAGAAAGCGTCCGCGATGAAGAATACGCCCGGTAACATTCTGATACTCGGCTGTCGTCCCCATAGTCGTAGCATTCGACAGGACTTTATCTTCAAAGCGTACTTCCTGTGCGAAATTTCTGATGGGTACTACACCTTCAACCCCGGGAAATGTTCCCGCAACGCGCTCAAAGTCAGGCCAGGTCAAACCGTATTTGGTAGCGCTGGTTGTTTGACTGCTCGTGGGGTCTTCTTCTGGCTTAAGACTGCGCAGGATAATGTTCTGGCTACCTAACTGACGAATTTGTTCTTGCGCCTCTTCACTAGCACCTTCGCCAATGGCAAGCATCGAAATCACACTGCTTACTCCGAAGAGTACACCGAAAGTCGTTAACAGACTACGCAGTTTATGCAGAAAAAGACTCTTGACACCAAGGCGCACCGAGCGCGAAAAAGGAGAACTTAACATTAAGCGTTACCCTCGGTAATCGATTCAATCTTGCCGTCTCTAAGCGTCAAAATATTCTGTGCACGCTTTCCTACATCGAGCTCGTGAGTCACGAGCAATATAGTTTTACCTTCATCATGCAGTTCTGAAAACAGCTCTAGAATTTCTTCAGTAGTATGCGAGTCAAGGTTACCAGTAGCCTCGTCAGCCAAAATGATTTGCGGATCATTCATCAGGGCACGGGCAATAGCCACACGCTGTTGCTGACCACCCGACAGTTCCGTCGGACGGTGTAGCAAGCGCTCCTCTAATCCGACACGTCGCGCCAATTCCTCTGCCCGTGCAATCGACAACTCCGATTCTTCATTCCGGTAAAACGTAGGCACTAGAATATTTTCCAGCACATTAAGCTGCGGGATAAGATTAAACGACTGAAAGATAAAGCCAATACTAGAGCCCCGTAGGTCACTCAAGCTATCGTCATCTAAAGATTTGGTGTCTTTACCTTCGACGCGATACGCACCTGAAGTCGGCGTATCAATGCATCCTAAGATGTTAAGCAATGTTGATTTGCCACTACCCGAAGCTCCCATAATCGACCAGTATTCCGAGGACGAAAACTTGATGCTCACGCCATCGAGGGCGCGAACTTCGGTGTCTCCCATTTTATAAATACGAGCCACGTCATCTAATTCAGCGACGACTACCAATGGTTTATTCTTGCTCTGAGTTATACCCAGATTTGAGGAAATCATCTGGAGGACTTAAGGCCACGATATCGCCAGCATTAACACCGGAGACAACTTCAACCCATTTTTCATTACTCAAGCCCAGTTCAACTTCGACTGCAATGCCATCGATGAAGCATACCGTTTTGTCATCACGCACGAACGCTGACTGCAAAGGCATATAGACGACATCTTCTAATTCAGCGACGATAATTTCTACGGAGCACGACATCCCAGAAGCCACGTTTTGTTCATCGCCTTCTATCGATACACGCGTTGGGAACAACCTCAAATTGGGGTTTGCCCACCATGAGCCTTTATCCGGTAAAAGAGCTACAAACTCGACCTGGCCCTTCAAAGTCACCCCAGGCAAAGCGTCTACCACAACACGACACTCTTGGCCTTCTGCAACTTTCTTCAAGACTGATTCGTGTAAGCTAATTTCCGCCATCATTCCTCCGCGCTTAGGTATCGAAAGCAATTCTTGTCGTTCACGCACCATGGTGCCCTCTTCAATAATTTCTTCACTGCGTCTTCCCTGCGCCCGCGCATAAACAATGATGCCATCATCTGGAGCGTACAACTTGGCTTTCGAAATCTGGCTTTCGAACTTTAACAACTTTTCGTCTTCAAGCTTAGAGCGAGAACGGGCCGCAATGCGTGCTGTTTCTTTATTTACGATATATGCCTGCGCCTGCAATTTAACACGGGCAAGTTCGCTATCAGCTTCAACAACAGCCGACTTCAACATCTCTAATTGCTTAGGGTTATCATACTCCTCAAGAAGGTTTTTAGCGCGCAGTTGTTGCTGCAACATAATTGTCATGCGGTTGTGTTGCAGTTGATCGGACTCAAGCTCAGTACGTGTAAGAAATCCTTTTTCGCTTAGCTTAATCGACCATTCAAGCTTATCTTGGGCTTGCGCCAATTCTTCTTTTGCTAGCTCAATCGACTCGTCCGCCCCTTGCAATTGCTGTGGCCAATCGCCCTCTATATATTTCTCTAAATCTATTTTGGCGAATGACAATGCGAGTTCGGCTTTTGCGATGTCACTTTTATTCTGGCTCTCTTGGATACTATACTCTTGTTGAGCATTAACATAATTTGCGGTAGCGGCCTCGCTAGTAATGACTTGTTCAATCCTTCGCTCGACAAGTTTAGACGCATCAAGTTCTGCGACGAGATCGCCTTTAACAACCGAAGTGCCTTCGTCAACAAGATAAAGAACCTGAGATTCCCCTTCAAGTTCTGATTTTATCTTTGAAGAATTCTTCGATGACATCGTGCCACGCTGCAGCACACTGATAAGCAAAGGCCCGCGCTGAACTTCAGCGCCGTATGCGGCCGACTTATCGCCATTACCATTCGAGAGATTCGAGAAAGCGAAGATGGCGATTGCGCTGAGACAAACGACAATGGTTATTTTTGATTTAAGTAAGGAGCGTATCATCTGTATTACAAAGAGTCTGTGTGTGAAATCCTGAAGCCGTCGGGACCGACGCGAAGGATTCCTAGGTCAAAGCACAGAGAAAGGCGCGCGGTGAGTCGTTCTCTTTCTGCAGCAGCTAATGAGTTTTGTGCACTAACAAGTGCGCGGCGGGCCTCAAGCACAGAGCGGGTATCTGATCTACCTGCAGCTAAATTCATATCGGTGCTCTCGACACGTTTCTTCGCCAATTCAATAGAGCTTTGTTGAATCGCCACCCCCTCGATAGAGTTATGCAAGTTCCGCATATTATCGCGCAAACCAGCAACGATGGAATCTTTCAAGAACTGTTCGTCACGCACTGATTTTTCGAGACTAATCAAACTGCTACGATAAGAGTTCTGTTGGGGTATCTGATTAATAGGCAAATCGAAAGACAAGCCGGCGGACCAATCTAATTCTCCGGGACCCTGATAAGAAGTGTCGCCCTTTAGTTCTAAACCTGCCTTCAGCGCCTCTTCGGCTACGTACACGCGTCGTTCAGAATCGAGCGTAGCATCTGCTCGATTTAAATAATCGAGCCTGCTCTTAAAGGACGTCTCAATCGCAGACTTCTCCTCTAAGCTGAGTAGGTATTCTTCCGATTCAAGAAACACATCGAAGCTTGATTCTTGCAAAACAATTTCTACGCCCACGGGTAACCCGAGTAACAGTTTGAAATTGTCGAGTAGTTTTTTGACTCTTGCGTCTAGTTCAAGCAGTCGGTTTGACGATTCAAGAGTGTCTTGCCGCGCCTGATCGGCCTCGATGTCGTTTAATTGTCCCGCTTCTGCAAGAGCGTCATTTCGCTCGGCGAGCAAGAGCAAGCCTTCGAAGTTTTTAGTTTCAATTTCAAGGTTTCGAATACTTTCAATGAGTTGAAAATACTGGAACGCCAAATCGAGGGCGAAAGAGCGACGGTAGCGTTCGAAGGATCGCACCGAATAAACTAGATTGCGCTCTGCTTGAGTTAGCGGTTCGCGAATCACTTCTGCAGAGGCTCCGCCCAATAAAGGCTGAGTAATACTGAAGGTAGCTGCACCCAAAGCGCTGAAGGGTTTATCGCTGCTGACGACGGCAAGCATATTCGAACCGATATCCGCCAAGATGGTAGCGCCCGTTCCCAAGGCCTTCTGTAGTCCAGTCGACACCGTTACGGTATCTGCCGGAGCCGAAGCCTCAGCGCCGAAAAAGAATTGGCTCTCAAACTGCCACTGTTCGAGCCGCAAGTCTAAAGCCGATAGATAAAGGCCTTCTTTTTCGGATTGGTAGGCAGGGCTGTCTTCAGAAGCAATTTCTAGACACGCGAGCAGATTTAGCTCTACCGGGCCCGTCAACTCGCCGCTTATCAGTCGCTGGCGAAGGCTGCCCACAGGAGGCTCGATGCTAAAGTCGCTCGCTTCGCCAAAGACCTCTTCGGCGTTCTTCGACAGCAGAGCATAAGCACTGTCATCTGCAGCGAGCAGAGCTTCTTCTGGCGTCACACAGGAGGCTATTAGGAGCGCTGTGGCGCAACTGCAAACACATAACAATCGATTTATCATTTCACGCAGCCTACGAGGTAGGACGGGGTTAGTTTGTGAATTATAGGTGAATTAATCAGGCTGCCTGCTTAAACCAGGAAAACTCCAGAACTACCTGCCACGGCTTCGCCGATTTGCACGAATAAATCGTGTTCCCCTAAGCTTTCACGGAAAGCGCCGACCTTGTCTGGGTGAACACACACTAACAATCCGCCAGAAGTTTCGGCGTCAAAGCAGATGTCCGCCAATTCTTGCGGTACATCGGAGTGAATCGTTGCATTCGGCCCGTAAACATCACGTCCACGACTGGAGGCTCCCGAAATGACGCCCTGCTTAGCTAAGTCGAGCGCGCCGTCATACAAAGGTATAGCACTAGCAGAGAAGCGTAATTCTACATTTGAGGCACGCGCAATATTAAAAGCATGCCCTATCAGGCCAAATCCGGTGATGTCAGTCGCTGCTTTCACTTCGGCGGCTTTCATCGCACGAGCTGCGGTGTCATTCAGACGCATCATGCCTGCCACTGCCGCATCGACATGCTGCTGATCAGCGACATCACGCTTAACCGAAGTCGTAATCGAACCCGCGCCCAATGGTTTAGTGAGGAACAATAAATCACCTACTTCTGCGCCGTCGTTGGTAATCAAATCGCTTTCATCACATTCGCCGAAACAAGCGAAGCCATACATCGGTTCGGCAGACTGCACGGAATGACCACCGACCCATTTAGCGCCACTTTGTTTTACAACTTGCACCGCGCCAGCAAACACTTGCTCGAGCACATCCGATCCCCAATCTTTAGGGAAGCCTGCCAGGTTTAAGACCACGCTTGGCTCACCACCCGAGGCGTAAATATCAGACAACGAATTTGCCGCAGCAATCGCACCGTAAGCAAAGGCATCGTCAACCACCGGCGGAAAGAAATCTACGGTGTGCAAGGTAACTTTACCTGGCACGCCACTACGTACCGCGCCCACGTCGTCGTAGCCACTTGGGCCTACCACGACATCGTCGCCAACTGCTAAAGGTGCGACTTGCTGCAAAACTTGCGCAAGCTGCCCCGGAGGAAGCTTGGCCGCTCAGCCAGCGCTGGCAGCGTAATCGATTAGGCGTTTCTCTAAACTCATGGGCTTTAGTGTAACGCGCGGTGCTAAGTTATTAAACGATGATACGCCTGCTTACTGTCCTTGCTGCACTCACTTTATGCCTGCCATGCGCTGCACAGAGCAAACCGCCCACTACTAGCCAAATAAAAAAAACGCTGGCACAGTACTTTGAGCTCGACGAAACCGCTAATGACGAGCGCTTGGCCATTTGTTTGAAGTTACAGGGCATCGATTTAAGCAAAGCATCGATATATAAAAAATGGCTGAAAATAATCAGTAAGTCGTCTGCCAAAGCCACTACGTTGTTGCCAAAGAAGAAAGGTGAATACTTCTTCTGGGAAAACTCACAGCGAGGCTTCTACATCATTGGCGGCGAGACTAGCAAACCCAAAGGACTACTTATCGGCATGCATGGTGGCGGCGTTGGATCCGGTGATGCGCATGGTTCAGCCGGAGCCATGGACAGCGCTGCAAAAGAACTTGGGTGGTTGGCCATCTTCCCTGAAGTCATAGAAAAAACCGAGCGCGGCTGGACCGATTCTGGCACCGAAGAATGGGTGATCCAATTAATTGATATGGCGATTGTCACTTACGATATCGACCCGGATCATGTTTATTTGTCTGGCCACTCCATGGGCGGCTATGGTTCATGGACTTTAGGAGCGCATCATGCCGACCGCGTGGCGGCACTCGCACCTTCGGCCGGCGCACCGACTCCGGTTTATGATTATGAAGGCAACCTGATAGAGATACAAAGCGGTGTTGTGGCTAACCTGCGGAATACTCCAATGGTGGTTTTTCAATCTACGGATGATCCACGCGTGCCACCCGATGCCAATCAAGCTGCGGTAAAAGAAGTCGCTAAATTCAAAAAACGTTTTGGGGGATACGACGACTTCACATACTGGGAAGTGACCGATCGTCAGCACGGTTATCCCAAAGGCGGGATGTTAGCGCTATTAAACAAAATAAAAGACTTCAAACGCGATGTGCACCAAGCTCATATTGTTTGGCAACCCACTCTTGATTGGAAGACACAATTCTTTTGGCTGTATTGGCCGAAACCAGTAGCGAATGTAATTATTGAAGCCGAGTTCAATAAAACGACAAACACCTTCGTCATTACTAGCGATGCCGCATTAACTGGCTTAGAAATATTACTTAGTCAACAGATGGTCGACTTCTCGCGCGAGGTCATTGTTGAATTCAATGGCACGGAAGTGGCACGGAAACAGCCCCTCGCTAATTTGGGGTGTTTGCTGCAATTCTACGCAGCAAGCGACGCGCAACGCACCTATACCGATACGGTTAAACTGCGCTAAAGAGGCGTCCGAGCATGTCTAAGATAGTCGCACATTCATCATCGCTGATAGTGCGCAAATCAAAGACTACTTTTTCATCTTGCATTCGCCCAAACACATGCGGTTTGTTGACGCGCATGACACGAGCGAGTTCTTT